>NZ_JBDPMJ010000041.1:0-52717 GCF_039880665.1 Nonomuraea sp. B5E05 | reverse complement strand
AACCCGGAAGTTAAGCTTCTCTGCGCCGATGGTACTGCACTCGGGAGGGTGTGGGAGAGTAGGTCACCGCCGGACAATCTTTGGAGGGGGTTTCGACGCCTAGCGCGTCGAAACCCCCTCTTTTTTGTGTTGGGGCACCTCCGCAGCCGGGCCGCGTCGTGAGCGGTGGGGGCGGTCAGTAGGGTTGGGGTGTGGATTATCGTGCGGTAGAACGCGCGATCATGGAGCGTGGCGTCGAGTGGGATTTCGAGCCGACGCTCGACAGGATCGCGGCCCTTCTTGACGTGCTCGACTCCCCGCAGCGGGCGTACCCCGTCATGCACATTGCCGGCACCAACGGCAAAACGAGCACGGCGCGGCTGGCAGAGGCGCTCCTCAGGGAGCGCAACCTGAGGGTGGGGCGGTTCACCAGCCCGCACCTGGTGTCGATGCGCGAGCGGATCACCGTTGACGGTGCGCCGCTGAGCGAGGAACGGTTCGCCGAGGTTTACGAGGAGATCATCCCGTATGCCGAACTGACCGACACGCAGGGGCGGCGCATCCAGTTCTTCGAGTTGCTGACGGCGATGGCGTTCGCGGCGTTCGCCGACACGCCGGTCGATGTCGCGGTCGTCGAGGCCGGGATGGGCGGCTCCTGGGACGCTACCAACGTCGCGGACGGCACCGTGTCGGTGATCACGCCCATCTCGCTCGACCACACCGATCGGCTCGGGCCCGACATCCCCAGCATCGCCGCGGAGAAGGCGGGCATCATCAAGGCCGGCTCCACCGCCGTGTTCGCCCAGCAGGAGCTGCTGGCGGCCGAGGTGCTCATGAGGCGCGCGGCCGACGTCGGCGCAGTCGTGGCGCGGGAAGGGCTCGAGTTCGGGGTACTCAACCGTGAGGTGGCGCTCGGAGGGCAACTGCTCACGCTGCGCGGGCTGAAGGGTGTCTACGACGAGGTCTATCTGCCGCTTTACGGCGCCCATCAGGCGGGCAACGCCGTCTGCGCGCTGGCCGCCGTCGAGGCGCTGACCGGCGGCGACGATCCGCTCGACGTCGACCTCGTGCGCCAGGCGTTCTCTGAGGTCGCCTCGCCGGGGCGGATGGAAGTCGTGCGGCGCACGCCGGCGGTCGTGGTCGACGCCGCTCACAACCCCGCCGGTATGCAGGCCACGTTGGAGGGGCTGCACGAGGCGTTCGACTTCGCCAAGGTCATCGGCGTGGTCGCGGTCATGCGCGACAAGGACGTCGACGCCTTGCTGGAGTTGCTTGAGCCCGTGCTCGACGAGATCATCGTCACGCGCAACTCCTCTCCCCGGTCGATGACGCCGCAGGAGTTGGGGTCCTTGGCGGTGCCGGTCTTCGGTGAGGAGCGCGTGCACGTCGTCGACCGGCTCGACGACGCCATCGACAAGGGCATCGGCATCGCCGACGCCGAGGGTGAGTTCAGCGGCACGGGCGTGCTCATCACCGGGTCCGTGGTCACCGCGGGGGATGCGCGGCTGCTGCTGAAGGCGGATGGTTCGTGATGAGCTTCGAGGTCACCCCGGGGATGCGGCGGCTCGGCGCCAGCGTGCTCGGCATGGAGGCGATCGTCGCCGGGCTGATCACACCCGTGGCGATCAGCGTCGTCGGGGTCGAGCCGTGGCTCGCGGTCACCGTCGGCATCGGCCTGGCCGTGTTGTGCGTGGTCGCCGCGGGCCTGCTCAAGAAGCCCTTCGGCTACGTTCTCGGCAGCGTCGTCCAGCTGCTGGCCATCTGCGCGGGCTTCCTCGTGCCGGCGATGTTCTTCCTCGGGGCGATCTTCGCCGCACTGTGGATCACTGCGATTATCGTCGCTCGCCGTGTCGAAGGCGCTACTACCCGCTAAAGTCGGCCTACATGGCCGTCCCCCCGATCCATCGGTCGCCGCACCCGGCTGGCCCCAGGCTTCCATGGCTGCTCGATGCCGTGCTCGGGCTCCTCGTCGTGGCCGCGCTGCCGTTGGCGATCGTCGCGATCCCCAACACGCTCTCCGTCGTCGCCAAGCTGCTTCCCGGCGACATCGACCAGATCGGGCTCATGCGCACCCACGGGCTCGCCCTGCCCGCGCTGATGCTCACCGTGCCGCTCGCCTCTGTGGCGTTGCGCCGGGTGCAGGCCGCGCACCTCTTGCTCGCCGGGTTGACGCTGATGGCGCTGTCCGACGCCGCGGGCGGCTACGCCGGGTCCGAGCTGCTGGTAGGCGCGGTGCGCGTGGTGCGTGGCATCGGCGCGGGCCTGATCCTGCCCGCCACGCTCGCGGCCGTCTGGGAGCGGGCGCGGGTGCTGCGCGCCCTGTGGGTGGGCACGTTCGGTCTGAGCCTGCTCGCGGCCCAGGCGCTGGCGCTCTGGCCACTCGACGCGGTGAGCAGCTGGAAGGTGACGTTGCAGCCCTACCCGTTGGTGACGGGTGTGGCGCTCGCTCTGGCCGCCGTCCACCTCGTCGGATGGATGCTGCTCGGCCGGCCGTCCACGCAGGCGGCCGACGACGAGGACCGCGGCAGGCTGCTGCTGGCCGTCGCGCCTGCGGCGGGCATCGCCATCATGGCGATCAGCACCGCGAACGAAGGCTGGCGGGCTATCCCGGTCATCGCGCTGGCGGGCCTGGCGGTCGTCGGGTTGCTGGTGCTGGCCTCATTCGGGCCGCCACCGAACCGTACGCTGTCGTACTCGATGGTGGCGGTGGGCGTGGTGCTCCTGCCGAGCGCGGCGCAGGTCACGCTCATGGAGATGGGCGGGCTCGGCGGGCCGGGGCTGCGCGGGTTGTGGGTTCCGTTCGGGTTGGCCGGGCTGCTCGCCGTCGCGGCTGCTGTGGCGGTGCGGCTGTTCGCCGGGATCGCCGCGCGGTGGCTGGTGCCTCTGGGGCTGCTGGCCATGGTCGCGGGCTTGTGCTCGGTCCGGCTGGTCGTGCCTGCCGCTGATGGGCTGGTGCTCGTGGTGCCGTTCACGCTGCTCGCCGCAGGGGCGGCGGTGGCGCTGACGGCGGCGTTGCAGGAGGTGGGATTCGGAGCGGCGGTCTATGGGCTGTCGTTGTGCTGCGCCGGGGTGCTGGCGGGTTTCCTGCTGGGTACCGGGGTGCAGATGACGATGTTCGACGGTGTGCGCTCGGCCCAGGAACTGGTCGACCGCTTCGTCGGGGCCCTGCACTGGTGGGCGTTGATCGGCGGCTTCCTGCTGGTCGTGGTGATCGCGCTCGCCTCGGTGATGGCCCGGCGGCCGGTGAAGGAGGAGGCGCCGTCCCCTGATGAGAGGGCGGACGCCGGCTCGGCGGAGCAGCCCTGCGTCGGAGGGCCCGCGGCTGAGGGCGCCCGGGCCGGCGCGCCCCCCGAGTCGGCCTTCGACACGGGCCGGCCGCGGTGGGGTGACGAGCGGCGGCCCGAGCCGCCGGCGGTGCCGCCGCAGGCGCATTCGCCCGAGGACACCGCCTCCGCGTAGCGAAACGAGGGCGCGGCACGGGACGGTAAGCTGAGGGCCCTGTCATGGCGACGCGTGGGCCCGTGCCCCGCGGAGCGTTCACCGGGCCAGGTCCGGTGCCTGTCGCCGCGTCCCACTCTGTTCGAAGGAGAACATCAAGTGTCCGAGCGCACTCTTGTCCTGATCAAGCCCGACGGGGTTAAGCGCGGCCTCATTGGTGACGTGATCGCCCGCGTGGAGCGCAAGGGCCTCAAGGTCGTGGCGATGGACCTGCGCACCCTCGACGCCGACACCGCGAAGGCTCACTACGCCGAGCACTCCGAGCGGCCGTTCTTCGGCGAGCTCGTCGAATTCATCACCTCCGGGCCGCTCGTCGCCATGGTGCTCGAGGGCCCGCGCGCGGTCGAGGCCTTCCGTGCGCTGGCCGGCGCCACTGACCCGGTCAAGTCGGCCCCCGGCACGATCCGTGGCGACCACGCCCTCGAGATCGGGGAGAACGTCGTCCACGGCTCCGACTCGCCCGAGTCGGCCGCCAGGGAGATCAAGATCTTCTTCCCCGACCGCTTCTAGCCGTCTCCCCCTTTCCTGCCGTGCCCGCGTAGCTTTTCGCTGCGCGGGCAGTGGTCTTTTCGCCGATTTCTTTACGGGGGCGCGAGCAGTTTTTTATCGGAGCGTTTCCATAGTCTTGCCCGCGGTTGGGTGTTGAGGCGTTCCCGCGGCCGGTCGGATGTTGTGGTGCAATCCGGGCAAAATTGCGGTTGAGGTAGGGGCTGGAGATTTTTGAGGGGCGCGGGGGCTCATTGCGCCCATCGGTGGGTACGTCACGTTACGATTCGAATTCGATCCGTAGTCATTCGCATTGGACGTTACGGAGGGCTCCGTTCCCCATGGGCAGCAAGCTCGCGTTTCTCGGCCGCGACATGGCGGTCGACCTGGGCACCGCAAACACGTTGGTTTACGTGCGCGGCCGGGGCATCGTGCTAAACGAGCCGTCAGTCGTAGCGATCAACACCGCCACCGGCAAGATCGTGGCGGTCGGCATCGAGGCCAAGCGGATGATCGGCCGTACGCCTGGCAACATCGTCGCCGTTCGTCCGCTCAAGGATGGTGTTATCGCCGATTTCGATGTCACTGAGCGGATGTTGCGATATTTCATCCAAAGAGTGCATCGACGCCGCCACCTCGCCAAGCCTCGCATCATCATCGCCGTGCCCAGCGGCATCACCAGCGTCGAACAACGCGCGGTGAAGGAGGCGGGATACCAGGCGGGTGCCAGGAAGGTCTACATCATCGAGGAGCCGATGGCGGCCGCCATCGGCGCCGGGCTGCCGGTGCACGAACCCACCGGAAACATGGTGGTCGACGTCGGCGGGGGCACGACCGAGGTGGCGATCATCTCGATGGGCGGCGTGGTCACCAGCCAGTCGATCCGGATCGGCGGCGACGAGCTCGACCAGGCGGTGATCTCGTTCGCGAAGAAGGAATACTCGCTGATGCTCGGCGAGCGCACGGCCGAGGAGATCAAGATGGCGATCGGCTCGGCCTGCCCCAACGGCGAGGAGTTGCACGCGGAGATCCGCGGCCGCGATCTGGTCAGCGGGCTGCCCAAGACCATCATCGTGTCGAGCGAGGAGATCAGGAAGGCCACCGAGGAGCCGGTCAACGCGATCGTCGACGCGGTCAAGACCACGCTCGACAAGTGCCCGCCCGAGCTGTCCGGCGACATCATGGACCGCGGCATCGCGCTCACCGGCGGTGGCGCCCTGCTCAGAGGGCTGGACGAGCGGGTCAAGGTCGAGACGGGCATGCCCGTCCACCTCGTCGACAATGCGCTCGACTCGGTCGCCATCGGGTCAGGCAAGTGTGCGGAGGAGTTCGAGGCGCTCCAGCAGGTCCTGGTTCCGGAGTCGCGACACTGATGAGAGATTCCAACCGTGCCCGGCTGATCCTGGGAGCGCTGCTGGCGGCGGCGCTGGTCCTCCTGACCATCGACCATCGCACGGGCGACAACTCGCCGCTGCACCCGCTGCGAGCGGCCGGAGCCTACGTGTTCGGCACGGTGGAGCAACTCGGCGGCGGCGTCGTACGCCCCATCGGCGGGTTCGTCCAGGCGCTGGTGGCCGCGCCCGGCGCTCAGGAACGCATCGACGCCCTCAAGGCGGAGAACGCCAAGCTCCGGGCGGGGATGCTGGTCGGCAAACTCGACTCCGACCGGGCCAAGGAGCTCAAGGATCTGCTCGGCCTGGCAGGTGCGGGCGGATACAAGGTGGTGCCGGCCAACGTCGTCGCCCGGCGGGGAGCGCCCGGGTTCGAGGACGCCGTGCAGATCGACGCGGGCACCAGCGACGGCGTGCGTACGGAGATGACCGTGCTCAACGGCGAAGGGCTGGTCGGGAGGGTCATCCGCGCGTCGGCGCACAGCTCGACGGTGGTGCTGCTCAGCGATCCCGCCTCGGCCGTGGGGGCGCGGCTGGAAGGGGCCAAGGAGATCGGAGTCGTGCACGGGGTGGGGGAGCACGGGCGGCTCGTGCAGTTCCGGCTCCTCGACTCGACCGCACCGCTGACCAGGGGCGGGCGGATCGTGAGCTTCGGATCGCAGCACGGGAGGCCGTACGTGCCCGGGGTGCCCGTCGGGGTGATCGAGAGGGTGGAGTCGACGCCTGGAGAGCTGACGCGCATCGCCTACGCCAGGCCGTACGCGGATCTGACGGCTCTCGACGTGGTCGGTGTGGTGGTGGAGGCGCCCAAGCGTGACCCGCGTGACGCGGTGCTGCCCCCCAAGGAGAAGGCGCGGTGATCGGGGCGTCGGGAGGGATGACGGTTCTGAGGCCGGGAGTGGACGCGGCGCCAGGTGCGGGCGCCTCTGCGGGCGAGATGATCGCTCCGCCGCCAGGTGCGGTGACGCCTTCGGACGATCCCCTGGTGGGGTCGGGTGTGAGAGCTGCATGGGGTTGGGCCCTGGTGAGGGCGGGAGTGGCGTCTTCGGGTGGGGCGTGCGCAGGGTCCGGTGTGGTCGTCGATGGGGAGGGGTCGCGGTGATCGGGGGGTTGTCCGTGGTGATCGCGCTGCTGGCGCAGGTCATGCTGGTCAACCGGCTGCCGCTGCCCGGCGGGGGTGCGCCTGACCTGGTGCTGCTCGCCCTGATCGGGACGGCTCTGTCGCGCGGGTCCGCGTCGGGCGCGATGCTCGGGTTCTTCGCCGGGCTGCTGGTCGACGTCATGCCGCCGACCGCGCACCTGCTCGGCCAGTACGCGTTCGTGCTCGCGCTCGTCGGCTACGTCGCAGGGCACGGCGCGGGCGGGCCGGTGACGACGGTCGTGTTGTGCGTGCTGATGGCGCCGCTGCTGGCGGCCGGCGTGGGCGGGCTGATCTCCGATTCCCGGGTGACGATGTCCACGCTGACCGAGCAGGTGCCGGTCACCGTCGTCTACACGCTGCTGGTCTCGCCGCTCGTGATCTGGCTGACCACGCGTGCCGGGCGGGCGAGGTTCAGGACATGATGCGGATGCGGGCGCGGCTGCTGGTGCTGCACGTTCTCGTGTTGACGCTGCTCGTCGTGCTGGCCATGCGGCTGTGGCAGGTGCAGGTGGTGCGCGGGCAGGAGTTCGTGACGCGGGCGACGGAGACCCGGACACGCACCGTGATCGTGCCGGCCGTGCGCGGGCAGATTCTCGACTCGTCCGGCCGGCCGCTGGTGCGCAACAAGACCGCGCTGGTCGTGTCCGTGGACCGTACACGGCTCTCGAGGATGCCCGACGGCGGTGTGAAGGTGCTGCGCAAGTTGTCCGCGGTGCTCGACAGGCCGGTGGCGCACCTGCAGCAGCGCATCACGCCGTGCGGGCCCGGGATCGCCAAGCCGTGCTGGACGGGCTCGCCGTACCAGCCGGTTCCGCTGGACGAGAAGGTCGACACCCGTGAGGCGTTGCAGATCCTCGAGCGACAGGAGGAGTTTCCCGGGGTCACGGCGGAGATCCACTCCGTCAGGCAATATCCGGGAGGCAGGGCAGGCGCCCAGATGCTCGGCTACCTCCAGCCGGTCACCGAGGCGGAGCTGGAGAAGCGCGAAGGGCTCAAGGCCAGCTTCTCGGGGGTGGACCTCGTCGGGCGTGACGGGCTCGAATACGTCTACGACGAGGCGCTGCGCGGCAAGGCGGGGCTGCGCAGGGTGCAGGTCGATCGGATGGGCAAGGCGCTCGGCGTCGAGGAGCAGACCACTCCCATTCCGGGCGACCACCTGGTCACCAGCATCGACTCCCGCGTCCAGAACGTGGTGGAGAAGGCACTCGCACGGGCCATGAAGTCGGCGCCGGCAGCCGACGGCGGGGCCGGGGTGGTGCTCGACGCCCGCACCGGGAGGGTCGTGGCGCGGGCCCGCGCCCCCGGCTACGATCCGGCGATCTGGGCGGGCGGGATCTCAGCGCGCGGATACCAGTGGCTGATGTCGGAGAAGTCCGGCAAGCCGCTCGTGTCGCGGGCGATCAACGGCCAGTTCGCGCCGGGTTCGACGTTCAAGGTCTCGTCGGTGACCTCCATGCTGCGGGCCGGCTACCCGCTCAACGGCAAATACAGCTGCCCCGGCTCCGTCATGGTGGGCGGACGGGCGTTCAACAACTTCCGCGGCATCCCCCTGGGCACGCTCGACCTGCACATGGCGCTGGTCAAATCATGCGACACGATCTTCTACCAGGCCGCCTTCGAGCAGTACTTGAAAGACGGCGGCCGCAACCCGAAGAAGACGCCGAAGGAGGTGTTCGCCAACGTGGCGAGGTCCTTCGGCTTCGGCGGGCCGACGGGCATCGACCTGCCGGGCGAGTCGTCGGGGCGCATCCCCGACCGGGCCTGGAAGAAGGACCTGTGGAACCGCACCAGCGCGGTCAACTGCGAGCGGTCGCGTAAGGGCTATCCGGAGGTCAAGGACCGTGCGCGGGCGGAGTTCCTGAAGCGTCTCGCGCTGGAGAACTGTACCGAGGGGTTCCTGCTGCGGCCGGGTGACGCGGCCAACTTCTCCATCGGCCAGGGCGACGTGCTGGTGACGCCGCTCCAGCTGGCGAGGGCCTACATGGCGCTGGTGACCGACGGAAGGCTGCGCAGCCCGCGCATCGGGTGGGCGCAGGTCAGGCCCGACGGCAAGGTGGTCAAGACCATCGACGTGCCGGTGGTGGGCAAGCTGCCGCTCAGCGAGAAGGAGCGGCGCTACATCAAGAACGCGCTCAGCCAGGTGCCCTCCGACGGCACCGCCGCGGGCGCCTTCGCCGGATTCCCGATGAACAAGGTACGCATCGGCGGCAAAACCGGCACCGCCGAGGTCTGGGGCAAGAAGGACACCGCGTGGTTCGCCTCGTTCGCACCCACCCAGAACCCTCAATACGTCGTGGTCGTCATGATCTCTCAGGGTGGGATGGGCGGCTCGGCGGCGGCGCCGGCCGCGCGCGAGATCTACGAGGGCATCTACGGCATCAAGCGGCCCCCGGCGGTGCCCGGCGGGCGGTTGACGACGCGGCTGCCGACGTTCGCGCCTGACGGAACGGTGGCAAGAGGATGACGGGCCGCACGGCCGCTGTCCGGCGCCCCTCGCTGCTGCGGCGGGTGGCGGGCGAGAACTCGGCCGTGCGGCGCTTCGACGGGCTCATGCTGGTCGCGGTGGCCGGGCTGTGCGTGATCGGCACACTGCTGGTGTGGTCGTCCACCCGCACCTGGGCGCCGGGGGCGACGGGATTGGTCAAGAAGCACCTGCTCAACCAGGCGCTGGGTGTGGTGCTGTGCGGCATCGTGGCCTCGATCGACCACCGGGCGATGCGGGCGTACGCGCCGCTGGTGTTCCTGATGTCCCTGGTGGGTCTGGGCCTGGTGATCACTCCGCTGGGCGCGACGATCAACGGCTCGCACTCGTGGATCCTGCTCGGCGGCGGGTTCGCGGTGCAACCGTCGGAGTTCGCCAAGGTGGGCCTGCTGCTGATCACGGCGATGCTGCTGGCGCAGCCGGCGGAGGGGTCCGACCGGCCGCGCGGGTTCGACGTCGTGCTGGCGCTGCTCGCCGCGGCGCTCACGATCGGGTTGGTGATGCTCCAGCCCGACCTCGGCACGGCTATGGTGCTGGCGGTGATCGCGGCGTCCGGGCTGATCATCGCGGGGGTGCGAAAACGGTTGATCGCGGCGCTGACGATGGTGGCGGGCGCGGGAGTGTTCGCGGTGTTCTACTTCCAGTTGCTGGAGCCGTACCAGGTGGCGCGGTTCACCGCGTTCGTCGATCCCAGCGTGGATCCGCGAGGGGTGGGCTACAACAGCACGCAGTCGCTGATCGCGATCGGCTCGGGGCAGCTGCTGGGCAAGGGGCTGCTGGGCGGCGGGCAGACGACCGGGCGGTTCGTGCCCGAGCAGCACACCGACTTCATCTTCACGGTGGCGGGGGAGGAGTTCGGCTTTCTCGGGTCCGTCACCGTGGTGCTGCTGCTCGGCGTGGTGCTGCTGCGCGGGCTGAAGATCGCCAGGCAGTGTGAGGACCGGTTCGGGACGCTGGTCGCGGGGACGATCGTGTGCTGGTTCGCGTTCCAGATGTTCATCAACGTGGGGATGACGATCGGGATCATGCCGATCACCGGGTTGCCGCTGCCGTTCGTGTCGTACGGCGGCACGGCCACGTTCGCCAATCTCATCGCGGTCGGGTTGTTGCAGGCCATCAGGGTGCGCGGTCATTCGTTCACCTGAAAGGCCCTCGGGGGCGGCGCATGGGCCCCGGACCTCTCACCCTCAGATCGCCGCTACCCTTGACGGTATGCCTGTCGAGTCGATTTTCCACCGCCTGGAAGCGTTGCTGCCGAAGGTGCAGAAGCCGATCCAGTATGTCGGGGGCGAGCTCAACTCGACCGTCAAGGACTGGGACTCCGCCGAGGTGCGGTGGGCGTTGATGTATCCCGACGCCTACGAGGTGGGCCTGCCCAACCAGGGTGTGGCGATCCTCTACGAGATCCTCAACGAGCTACCGGGCACGCTGGCCGAGCGCACCTACGCGGTCTGGCCCGACCTCGAGGCGCTCATGCGCGCCGAGGGCATCCCGCAGTTCACCGTCGACGCGCACCGGCCGGTGCGCGCCTTCGACGTGCTCGGGGTGTCGTTCTCGACAGAGCTCGGCTACACCAACATGCTGACCGCGCTCGACCTGGCCGGCATCCCGCTGACGGCGGCCGACAGGGGCGACGACGACCCGATCGTGCTCGCGGGGGGCCACGCGGCCTTCAACCCGGAGCCGATCGCCGACTTCCTCGACGCGGCCGTGCTCGGCGACGGGGAGCAGATCTCCATCGCCATCTCCGAGGTCGTCCGCGAGTGGAAGGCGGAGGGCCGCCCCGGCGGCCGTGACGAGCTGCTGATGCGGCTCGCCGAGTCGGGTGGCGTCTACGTGCCCAAGTTCTACGACGTCGACTACCACGCTGACGGCCGCATCAAGCGGGTCGCGCCCAACAGGGCCGACGTGCCGTGGCGGGTGCACAAGCACACCGTGATGGATCTCGACGAGTGGCCCTACCCGAAGAAGCCGCTGGTTCCGCTGGCGGAGACGGTGCACGAGCGGTTCAGCGTGGAGATCTTCCGCGGCTGCACGCGCGGTTGCCGGTTCTGCCAGGCAGGCATGATCACCCGGCCGGTGCGCGAGCGTTCGATCACCACGATCGGCGCCATGGTCGAGAACGGCGTCAAGGAGTCCGGCTTCAACGAGGTCGGCCTGCTGTCGTTGTCGTCGGCCGACCACTCCGAGATCGCCGACGTCGCCAAAGGCCTCGCCGACCGCTACGAAGGCACCAACACCTCGCTGTCGCTGCCCTCGACCAGAGTCGACGCGTTCAACATCGATCTGGCCAACGAGTTCTCCAGGAACGGCAGGCGCTCGGGCCTGACGTTCGCGCCCGAGGGCGGCTCCGAGCGCATGCGCAAGGTGATCAACAAAATGGTCACCGAGGAAGATCTGATCCGCACCGTCACCACGGCCTACTCCCAGGGGTGGCGGCAGGTCAAGCTCTACTTCATGTGCGGGCTGCCCACCGAGCAGGACGAAGACGTGCTCGGCATCGCCGACCTGGCCAAGAAGGTCATCAAGGCGGGTCGCGACATCACCGGCAGCCGGGACATCCGGTGCACGGTCTCCATCGGCGGTTTCGTGCCCAAGCCGCACACGCCGTTCCAGTGGGCCGCCCAGGCCGACCACGAGACCGTCGATCGGCGGCTCAAGGCGCTGCGCGACTCGCTCAGGGGCGACAAGCAGTACGGCAAGGCCATCGGCTTCCGCTATCACGACGGCAAACCCTCGATCGTCGAGGGCCTGCTCTCGCGCGGCGACCGCCGCGTGGGCGCCGTGATCCGCGCCGTCTGGGAGAGCGGCGGCAGGTTCGACGGCTGGAGCGAGCACTTCTCCTACGAGCGCTGGATGGCGGCGGCCGAGCAGGCCGGCGTCGACGTCGCCTGGTACACCACGCGCGAGCGGGAAGAGAACGAAGTCCTCCCGTGGGACCATCTCGACGCCGGGCTCGACCGCGAATGGCTCTGGCAGGACTGGCAGGAGGCCGTTACCGGCGGTGAGGTCGAAGACTGCCGCTGGACCCCGTGCTACGACTGCGGAGTCTGCCCCACCATGGGGACGGAAATTCAGATCGGCCCTACCGGGCGAAAACTCCTTCCTCTGACGGTGGTCTAGCGCGCTCAGTGGGCGAGCCGTGTCACGGCGTACACGTACACACGCCGGCGCGGCTTATCCTGAGTGGAAGGAACTCTTACAAGGGAAGGACGACAAGCTCTGAAACCTGTTCCCGAAGGGCCTCCGCCCGCGCCCACGGTGCAGCGCCTGCGTGTGCGTTACGCCAAGCGCGGCCGCCTGCGCTTCACCAGCCACCGCGACATCTCGCGGGCCGTCGAAAGAGCGGTCCGCCGTGCCGGCATTCCGGTGGCCTACAGCGCGGGCTTCTCGCCTCACCCGAAGATCTCCTACGCGGGCGCGGCGCCGACCGGCGTCGCCAGCGAAGCCGAATACCTCGAGATCGGTGTTACCACGCCGTGCGTTCCGGAGCAGGTCAAATCCGGCCTCGACGGGTCGTTGCCGCCCGGGCTCGACGTGCTCGACGTTGTGGAGGCGGGGCCTGGTGGTCTGGCCGACCGCTTGGAGGTCTCCGACTGGGAGGTGCGGCTGCCCGGTGCCGACCGCGAGCTCGCCGAGGTGGCGGTGGAGAAGTTTCTCGCGGCAAGCACGGTGGACGTCGAGCGCCTCACCAAGAAGGGCCCCCGCCGCTTCGACGCGCGGGAGGCCGTCCTGAGGCTCGTGGTGTCCGAGGGAACAGACAGAACCGCAGCTCAGGTGCATGGACGGCCGTGTGTCATACTGCGCATGGTTGTTCGGCACATGACGCCTGCCGTTCGACCCGACGATGTGCTCACAGGGCTGCGCCTTGTGGCCGACTTCGCGCCGCCGGTTCCCCCCGAGGTGACCAGGCTGGCGCAGGGGCCGCTCGACGCCAGCACCGGTGCGCTTGCCGACCCGCTCGACCTGGACCGCGACACGACGCGCGGCGGCGAGGCGGGACCGGCGGGTGAGCACGTCGCCGGTTAAGGAAGTGCCCTGCGCGAGCCGGGCACGACCGTTGACAGGACTTGGCGCCGGCGCCCCCTCATCGGGGGAGCCGGCGGACAACGAGACACGAGGGCTCCTGCGCGGCGCGGCGACGCGCCCGGGAGCTGACGGGAGAGCGCCCGCATGCTCGACAACGAGCCCAACGCCGGGGCCACTGGCCCTGACGGGGAGACAATTGAACAGCCCGAGGTGACCAAGCGTCGCCGTTCCGCCAGCAGGCCCGCGGGTCCGCCGCCGGAGCCCGACGAGCCGGCCTCCGTTCCGGTCACCGTCGCAGCCGCGCAGGCGGCGCCGTCGGTGGCTGAGGTGCAGCCGGTGCAGATCAACGCCGTGCAGCGTGCCGCCGGTGAGCCCGCACCCGAGATCTTCGCGGAGGCCGCCACCACGACGGCTGCGCCCACGACCGCCGATCGTCCCGGCACGGCCGAGCAGGCCGCTGGAGCGCCGGGCCCGGCCGGTGGCGCTGACACGGCCGGCGGAGTTCCGGGCAACGGCGGCACGGCCGGCGGGGTTCGAAGCGCCGGCGACACTGGCGAGGCCGCAGGTGCCGGCGGCACGGTCGTTGAGGCCGCGGCCGGTGGCACGGTTGCCGGAGCTCCCGACGCCGACGGTGGAGGGATGAGCGCGGCCGGTGCCGCTGACGCAGGCACAGGTGCCGGTGCGACGGCGGCCGAGGAGAAGCCCAAGAGGGCCACGCGGACACGGTCCACGGCCACGACGACGCGCCGGCGTACCACGAAGAAGGCCGCTGAGGCGCAGGCCGAAGAGGCGGGAGCGCTCCCCGAGAGCGCGGCGTCCGCCGAGGAGGCCCCGGCGAAGCGGCGCAGGACCCGCAAGAAGGCCGAGCCTGGGTCCGGCGCGGTCGCCGAAGAGCAGGACGGCGTGACGACACCCGCCGGTGGCGCGGCCGCTGTGGGCGCGCCCACAGGCGGTGCCGAGGCCGCCGCCCCGTTCGGCACGGACGAGGGCGCCGGCGGCCGTGACACCGAGGACCTGGCCGCTGACGTCGCCGCCGTGGCGGCTGGCGAGGCCGAGGTCTCGCAGGCCGGCGCGCGGACGGCTGTTCCGGCAAGGGACGCACGGGCCGGCGCGGGGACGGCGACCGAGGGCTCGTCGGCCACGGCATCCGGGGCCGAGCGTTCCGGGGCCGAGCGTTCCGGGGGGGACGTCGAGGTGGCGCCCTCCGGCGCGGACGTGGCGCCTTTCGCGGCCGCCGGCGCGCAGGACGGCACGCAGGACGGCACGGGGGACGGCACGGGGGACGACGAGGACATCATCGAGATCCTGCCCGAGGACGAGCCGCTCGACGACGAGCCCGCGGGCGAGGACCTCGACGAGGACGTCGACCGTCCGAGCCTGCTCGCCGACCCGTTCGGGCTGACCGCGCGCAGGCAGGACGAGCCGGGCGCCGCGTTCCAGCGGCCCGCTGCCATCTTCGCGCCGTTGTTCCAGGCGCCCGACCCCAGCAAGGCCAAGCCCGCCGTCACCAGGCGGGCCGAGCCGCCGCAGCCGGTCGCCGAGCCGGAGGAGGCCGAGGAGCCGGTCGACGAGACCGCGAACGAGGACGAGCCCGACACCGACACCTCCGACGAGCAGGAAGACGAGGGCGGCGGCCGTCGCCGTCGCCGCCGTCGCGGCGGCAGGGGCCGTGGCAAGTCCCGCGAGCGTGACGAGTCCGAGGACTCCGACGAGCAGGAAGAGGACTCCGACGAGGGGCAGAGCGAGGAGACCCAGGAAGAGGAGAGCTCCAGCTCGCGCCGCCGCCGCCGGCGTCGGCGCCGTGGCACGGATGAGGGCGTGGAGCCGGCCGGCGACGACCCCCCGAACACGGTGGTGCGCATCCGCGCGCCGCGCTCGGGACGTTCGGCCGGACTCGACACCGCCACTGACGGCGTGCAGAGTGTGCGCGGCTCGACCAGGCTCGAGGCGAAGAAGCAGCGCCGCCGCGAGGGCCGCGAGCTCGGGCGCAGGCGCCCGCCGATCATCACGGAGTCGGAGTTCCTGGCCCGCCGCGAGTCCGTCGACCGGATGATGGTGGTGCGCAGGCAGGGCGACCGCACCCAGATCGCGGTGCTGGAGGACGGCGTGCTCGTCGAGCACTACGTCAACCGCGAGGCCAGCCAGTCCTACGTCGGCAACGTCTACCTCGGCAAGGTCCAGAACGTGCTGCCCTCGATGGAGGCGGCGTTCGTGGACATCGGCAAGGGCAGGAACGCCGTCCTGTACGCCGGTGAGGTGAACTTCGACACGGCCGGTCTCGAAGGCCAGCCGAAGCGCATCGAATCGGCGCTGAAGTCGGGCCAGTCGGTGCTCGTCCAGGTCACGAAGGACCCGATCGGGCACAAGGGTGCGCGGCTCACGTCGCAGATCAGCCTGCCAGGCCGCTATCTTGTGTACGTTCCCGACGGGTCGATGACCGGCATCAGCCGCAAGCTGCCCGACAAGGAGCGCGCACGGCTCAAGAGCATCCTGAAGAAGGTCATGCCGGAGAACGCCGGCGTGATCGTGCGCACCGCCGCCGAGGGCGCCTCGGAGGAAGAGCTGGCCCGCGACGTGGCCCGCCTGTCAGCGCAGTGGGAGAACATCCAGAAGAAGGCCAAGTCGGCCAGCCCGCCCGAGCTGCTGTCCGCAGAACCCGACCTGACGATCAGGGTCGTGCGTGACGTGTTCAACGAGGACTTCACCTCGCTGGTCGTGCAGGGCGACGACGCCTGGGACACCGTCGACGAGTACGTGAAGTACGTCGCGCCGCATCTGGGCGAGCGCCTGTCGAAGTGGGACGCCGGCCAGGGTGACGTGTTCGAGTCGTACCGGATCGACGAGCAGCTCGCCAAGGCGCTGGAGCGCAAGGTGTGGCTGCCGAGCGGCGGTTCCCTGGTGATCGACCGCACCGAGGCGATGACCGTCGTCGACGTCAACACCGGCAAGTTCACCGGCCAGGGCGGCAACCTCGAGGAGACCGTCACGCGCAACAACCTGGAGGCGGCCGAGGAGATCGTCCGCCAGCTCAGGCTCCGCGACATCGGCGGCATCATCGTCATCGACTTCATCGACATGGTGCTCGAGTCCAACCGCGACCTGGTGTTGCGGCGCATGCTGGAGTGCCTGGCCCGCGACAGGACCAAGCACCAGGTGGCCGAGGTGACCTCGCTGGGGTTGGTCCAGATGACCCGTAAGCGGGTCGGTCAGGGCCTGCTGGAGGCGTTCTCGACGGTCTGCGACTGTTGCAACGGGCGCGGCCTGATCATCTCCACGGAGCCGGTCGAGGCCAAGCCGGAACCGCGCGGCACGCAGGGCAAGATGGCCGTCGAGAAGGCGGTCTCCGACAAGGTTTCCGCGGCGAAGGTCTCCGGCAACCGTGATACTGTGACCGGTGCGCTTGAAGAAGTCCCCGCTGAGGACGACCAAGCCAGCCAGACTTCTGGCAGGGGGCGGAGACGTTCCCGCCGAGCCAAGTCAGCCGAGTAACTTCGGCAGACTTCCGACGTTCCGTCCGGTTCGCCTAGGGCGCCGTTAATCCGGTACCCTGGTGAATCGGTGCGTCAGGTGACGTGCCCTGTTGGCGCGCTTACTCGGTTCGTCGGTTTTGACAGGCCGAATGACAGGCGCAGCATTCGGAGTCAGCGGCCATCCCCGCGCGGGGTGGCCGGGTCTCAGTGCAGTGCAACAGTGAGTCAGTAGAAGGGTTCCGCGGTGTACGCGATCGTTCGTTGCGGCGGCAGGCAGCAGAAGGTCTCCGTCGGTGACGTCCTCGAGGTGGACAAGGTCGCCGGCGAGGTCGGCTCTTCGGTTTCGCTGCCGACGGTGCTCGTCGTCAACGACGGCGATGTGACCACGGAGGCGGGCAAGTTCACGGTCAACGCCGAGATCCTCGGCGAGACCAAGGGCCCCAAGATCCGCATTCTCAAGTACAAGAACAAGACCGGTTACAAGAAGCGCCAGGGTCACCGCCAGCGGTACACCCAGGTGAAGATCACCGGCATCGACCAGGCCTGATCGGGAGTTTGAGAGATGGCACACAAGAAGGGCGCGTCGTCCACCCGGAACGGCCGTGACTCCAACGCTCAGCGCCTGGGCGTCAAGCGCTTCGGCGGCCAGCTGGTCAATGCGGGCGAGATCATCGTCCGCCAGCGTGGCACCCACTTCCACCCCGGCGACAACGTGGGGCGTGGCGGCGACGACACGCTGTTCGCGCTGGCCGCCGGTCACGTGCAGTTCGGTGTCAAGCGCGGGCGCCGGGCCGTCAGCATCGTTCCCGTCACGGAGTAGTTTCCTCCCGGGTTTCGCAGCCAAGGGGTGGATCGATCGAGTGTCGATCCACCCCTTGGCGTTTTTCGGGGATGTTCTGCGGCCCCGCGCTTGTTGAACAGGCGACCGCCCGGCGTGAGGACTGCCGCCGGGCTCGTTCGTGTAGTGGAGATGCCCCTGCCGGGGTGATGGAGAGGGTGCTTGATGCCGGACTTCGTGGACCAGGTGGTCCTGCACATCAAGGCCGGTGACGGGGGGAACGGGTGCGCCTCCATCCACCGGGAGAAGTTCAAGCCGCTCGGCGGCCCCGACGGGGGCAACGGCGGGCGGGGCGGCGACGTCGTCCTCGAGGTCGATCCCAACACCGCGACCCTGCTCGACTACCACTACCGCCCGCACCGCAAGGCCGGCAACGGCAAGCAGGGGCAGGGGTCCAACCGCGACGGCGCCAACGGCGACGAGGCGGTCCTGCCCGTGCCCAACGGCACCGTGGTGAGGGACAGCGCCACGGGTGAGGTGCTGGTCGACCTCGTGGGGGTCGGCACTCGCTACGTGATCGCGCAGGGCGGGCACGGCGGCCTCGGCAACGCGGCGCTGGCCACCACCCGGCGCAAGGCTCCCGGGTTCGCGCTGCTCGGCGAGCCCGGCGACGAGCTCGACGTCATGCTGGAGCTCAAGAGCGTCGCCGACGTGGCGCTGGTCGGCTTCCCCAGCGCCGGGAAGTCGTCGCTGATCGCCGCGCTGAGCGCGGCCAAGCCCAAGATCGCCGACTACCCGTTCACCACCCTCGTCCCCAACCTGGGCGTGGTGACGGCCGGCGACACCGTGTTCACCGTCGCCGACGTGCCCGGGCTGATTCCCGGGGCGTCGCAGGGCAAGGGGCTCGGGCACGAGTTCCTGCGCCACGTCGAGCGGTGCGACATGCTCGTGCACGTCATCGACTGCGCCACCATGGAGCCGGGGCGCGATCCGATCACCGACTACGAAGTGATCGAAGCGGAGCTGCGGGCGTACGGCAAGCTCGACGACCGGCCGCGGCTGGTCGTCCTCAACAAGGCCGACGTGCCCGACGCCAGGGAACTGGCCGAGATGGTCACCCCGGACTTCGAGGCGCGAGGACTGAAGGTCTTCACGATCTCGGCCGCCACGCATGACGGGCTGCGCGAGCTCACGTACGCCATGGGCGAGTGGGTGGCCGCCGCCAGGGCCGCCAAGCCGGTCGAGGAGCCCACGCGGCTGGTGATCCGGCCCAGGCAACTCGGGGACGCCGGCTTCCGGGTGCGGCGGGTCAACGACAACCTGTTCCAGGTCACCGGCGAGAAGCCGGAGCGGTGGATCAGGCAGACCGACTTCAGCAACGACGAGGCCGTGGGCTATCTCGCCGACCGGCTCGAACGGCTCGGGGTGGAGGAGGAGCTGGCGAAGGCCGGCGCCCGCGCGGGGGTCGAGGTGGTCATCGGGCCCATGGAGGGCGGCTACGTCTTCGACTGGCAGCCGACGCTCCACGCCGAGTCGATACGGCAAGGTCCGAGGGGCTCCGACAGCCGCCTCGGGTAGGCCTTCTCCTGGGGCGCCCGTCCCGTCCCTGCCGGGCGAGTGCCCGTGCGGGGCGGTGGCGGCGGATGCCTTCGGGACGCTCGTGCGCGGGCGAGCCTGGTCCGTGTCAGGTGCCGGGGGGTCCCGTGGCGGATCAGGGTGACGGGTGGCGGTGATCCCCGTGCAGGCGGGCTTGTGCCTGGCTCCGAGCGTCTCCGCCGGGGGCACGGCGTGATGGTGTACGGCCTGCGCACGGTCAGGACGAGGGCTTGCGGAGGGGCGGCTCGACGCCGGCCTGCCCGGTCAGGGGCGGAGGGTGGCTTCGGCGCCGCCGTCGGCGTAGAGGATCTGGCCGGTCATGAAGGCGTTGTCCGGGCTGACCGTCCAGGCGAGCAGGGACACGATCGCGGAGACGGGCCCGGGGAATCCGAGGGGCTGGGGCATCATCGAGGACACGAGCGCGCGGGTGGCCGGATCGTCCAGGAACATCGTTCTCGCCGTCTCCGTGTCCACCACACCAGGTGCGACCGCGTTGAGCGGAATGCCGGCCTCCGCCCAGGCAGGGCTGACGGCGGCCCGGCGGAGCCAGCGGTTGAGCGCCAGCTTGGTGGACGGGTAGACGATGCGGCCCCGGCCGGCCTCGACGGCGGTCGTGACGGCTGTCACGGCTGCCTCCTCGTCCATGGACAGGCACGCGTCGACGATGGTGTCGTCGGCGGCCACGATCGCGCTCAGCGAGGAGACGGCGACCGCCCTGGGCTGGTCCGATCCGGCCAGAAGGGGCCGGAGGCGCTCCAAAGTCGCGATCGTGCCGAAGAAGTTGAGCCGCGCGGTGAGCGGCGACGGGACGGCGCTGCCGGCTACGGCGATCAGGCCGTCGACCCGGCCGTCCGAGGCCTCCGCCACCTCTGAGGCGAGCCGTTCGCGGCCCTCCGGGGTGGTCAGGTCGGCGGTCACGTCGGCGTCGCGCACGTCGCAGCGGATCACCCGGTCGCCGCCCTTCTCCAGGTGGTCTGCGGTGGCGGCGCCGATGCCCGACGCGGCGCCGGTGACGACGTAAGTACGGATTCCCATGGACAATTACTACATCGAATGAATAGATGCAGTCAATGTAGTAATGTGAGCTTCATGGCGGAGGGGATGAGGGAGCGGAAGAAGCGGCGTACGCGCGAGACGCTGATCGCGGCGGCGGTGGAGCTGTTTCGGCGGCAGGGCTACGAGGCGACGACCGTCGCCCAGATCGCGGCCGCGGCCGACGTGTCGACCAGGACGTTCTTCCTGCACTTCCCCACCAAGGAGGACGTCGTCCTGGCCGACGCCGGCATGCGGGTCGAGCTGGCCGTACGGATCATCGAGGGGCGGGGGGCGGACGAGTCGCTGCCCGACGTGCTCGCCACGGCGGTCGAGCGCATGATCAGCGAGGTCGCCGGCTCCGACCTGGCCACCGGGATGGCCGACGTCCGGGTGGAGCTGATGCTGACCGTCCCCGACCTGCAGGCCTGGATGCTGCGGCGGCTGCTGGATGCGCAGCGGCGCATCGTCGACGCGCTGCGCCGGAGCTATCCGGAGGAAGGCGACGTCGTGGCCGTCGGGGCGCTGGTGGGGGCGATGATGGGGGCGGTGACCTCGGCCGCCGCGTACGCGCTGCGCCGGGGTGACACGCCGGAGGAGGTCACCGCCGCCATGCGCGCGGCGGCCGGGCGCGTCGCACTTTCCAGCAGCCGATAAGCTGCCAGATGTGCGGGAACAGCTCAGTTCGGCGTCCAAGGTCGTTGTCAAGGTCGGCTCCTCCTCGCTCACCACCCCTCAGGGCATGATCGACGTCGACCGGGTCGACGCGCTGGTGGACGTGCTGGCGGCGCGGGGCCTGGCCGGAACGCAGATCGTCCTGGTCTCCTCGGGAGCGATCGCGGCGGGCCTCGGCCCGCTGGGGCTGACCGCGCGACCACGTGATCTGGCCACCCAGCAGGCGGCCGCGTCCGTCGGGCAGGGTGTGCTCGTCGCCCGCTACACCTCCTCCTTCGCCCGCTACTCCCTGCGCGTCGGCCAGGTGCTGCTGACCGCCGACGACATGATGCGCCGCGCCCACCACGCCAACGCCCAGCGCACTCTCAACCGGCTGCTCGAGCTGGGCATCGTGCCCATCGTCAACGAGAACGACACGGTGGCCACCGACGAGATCCGCTTCGGCGACAACGACCGGCTGGCGGCGCTGGTGTCGCACCTGATCCGCGCCGACGCCCTGGTGCTGCTGTCGGACGTCGACGCGCTCTACGACGGCCCGCCGAGCCGCAGCGGCTCGCGCCGGCTGACGGAGATCCGCGGCGCCGGCGACCTGATCGGGGTCGAGCTCGGCAGGAACGGCGCGGCCGTGGGCACCGGCGGCATGGTGACCAAGGTGCAGGCGGCCAGGATCGCCACCGGGGCCGGCGTGCCCGTGGTGCTCACGGCGGCCGCTCACGCGGCCCAGGCGCTGGGCGGAGCGGACGTCGGCACCTACTTCCACCCCGGCGGGCGCCACCCCGGCACGCGCCTGCTGTGGCTCGCGCACGCCACCACCGGGCGCGGCCGGCTCCACCTCGACCAGGGCGCGGTCGACGCCATCGTGGGCCGGCGCAAGTCGCTGCTGCCGGCAGGGGTGACGTCGGTGGAGGGCGAGTTCGCCGCCGGCGACCCCGTCGACCTGTGCGAACCGAAAGGCCTCGTGGTGGCACGCGGCCTGGTCAACTTCGACGCCGCCGAGATCCCCGGCCTGCTCGGGCGCTCCACGTGGGAGCTGGCGAGCACGCTGGGTCCGGAATATGAGCGCGAGCTGATCCACCGTGACGACATCGTCATACTGGAAGCCCACAGTTGAGAGCCGGATGCCCGACCGACGGGCCCCGGTGACGAAGGACGGCCGGGGCGCCGGGCGCCCCGGGCAGCGGAGCGGAGCGTAGCCATGAGCACAGAGTTCCTGAAGGTCGCCCACGCGGCGCGAGAGGCCGCCGCCGAGCTGGCCCCGCTGCCTCGGGCGCCGAAGGACCGGGCGCTGCGCGCCATCGCCGATGCGCTGGTCGCGCACGCGGTGCCGATCGTCGAGGCCAACGCCAAGGACGTCGAGCAGGCCAGGTCCCAGGGCACCGCCGAGGCGATGATCGACCGGCTGCGGCTCGACGAGGCCAGGGTCGCGGCCATCGCCGAGGCCGTGCGCCAGGTCGCCGATCTGCCCGACCCGGTCGGCGAGGTCATGCGCGGCGCCACGCTGCCCAACGGGCTCGAGCTGCGCCAGCTCAGGGTGCCGCTGGGGGTGATCGGCATCATCTACGAGGGCCGGCCCAACGTCACCGTCGACGCCGCCGCCCTCTGTCTCAAGAGCGGCAACGCGGTGCTGCTCAGGGGCTCGTCCAGCGCTCACTCCTCCAACGCCGCCCTGGTGCGGGTCATGCAGGACGCCCTGGCCGGCACCGAGGTCCCGGCCGGGGCCGTGCAGCTCGTCCCCGGGCTGACGCGCGACTCGGTCAAGGAGCTCATGCGCGCCCGCGGCCTGGTCGACGTGCTGATCCCGCGCGGCGGAGCGTCGCTGATCAACTCGGTGGTCGAGGAGTCCACCGTCCCGGTGATCGAGACCGGCGTCGGCAACTGCACCGTCTACGTCGACGCCGACGCCGACGTCGACCTGGCCGTGAAGATCCTGGTCAACGCCAAGGCGCAACGGCCCTCGGTGTGCAACGCGGCGGAGACGTTCCTGGTGCACGCCGACGTGGCCGACGCGTTCGTGCCCAAGGCGCTGCGGGCGCTGGCCGAGGCGGGCGTGACCGTCCACGGCGACGCGAGGATCGCCGCCTACGGCGAGGTCGTGCCGGCCACGGATGACGACTTCCGCGCCGAATACCTCTCGCTCGACATCGCCGCCGCCGTCGTCGGCTCGCTGGAGGAGGCGGTGGCCCACATCAGGCGCTACGGCTCCGGCCACACCGACGCCATCGTCACCAGGTCGCAGGGGGCCGCCCGCAGGTTCGTCGCGCTGGTCGACTCGGCGGCCGTGGCGGTCAACGCCTCGACGAGGTTCACCGACGGGGGCGAGTTCGGCTTCGGGGCGGAGATCGGCATCTCCACACAGAAGCTGCACGCGCGCGGCCCGATGGGGTTGCCCGAGCTGACGTCCACCAAGTGGATCTACACCGGTGAGGGGCATTTGCGCACGTCGGAGGGCACGGTGGTGGCCGGTTAACCGGCGTGTCGGCATGGCCGGCGCCTGACGACGCGGTTTGACTGGGGGCATGGAAATTGTCGTCGCCCTCGCCCTCATGGCCGCGGTGTTGTTCGGCGCCGACCGGCTGCTGCTCCGGCTGGAGAGCCGTGGCCGGGTCAACTGGCGCAGGAACAATCGCAGGCGGCTGTCCGAGGCGCCCACAGCCGAGCTCGACAGCATGTTGTCCGGCGGGCCGGCCACTCACGGGCGCCATTAACCTTCGGCGTGCCTCACGCGGTGACTCGCGTCACGGCGCTAGGGTTGTGTCCCTTATGGGCGCGCCGGGCGGGGAGGGACGGTGAGCAAGCTCGGCAAGGTGGGGCCGTACACCCTGGTCGAGCGGCTCGGCCGCGGCGGCATGGGAGAGGTCTATCTCGCCTCGTCCCGTCGCGGCGAGCACGTCGCACTGAAGGTCCTGCACGACCTTGCCGAGGACGAGACCTCGCGCATCAGGCTGGAGCGCGAGGTCCGCGCGCTGCGCAGGGTCGAGAGCCCCTACGTCGCCAAGGTCCTCGACGCTGACCTGGGCTGCGCTCGCCCCTACCTGGTCATGGAGCACATCGAGGGCGCCACGCTGCTCGATCGTGTACGGCAGAAGGGCCCGCTCGACGACGCCGACCTGGTCGACCTCGCCCAGGGCATCGCGGCGGCGCTGGCGATCATCCACGCGGCCGGAGTCGTCCACCGAGACCTCAAGCCGGGCAACATCATCATGGGCGCCGGCGGGCCGGTCCTGATCGACTTCGGCATCGCCCAGGTGCTCGACGCGACCCGGCTCACCATGACGGGCACGTTCCTCGGCACGCCCGGCTACACCGCGCCCGAGATCTTCGCCGACGAGCACGTCGACTCGCCCGCCGACGTGCACGCGTGGGCGGCCACGGTGGCGTTCGCGGCGACCGGGCGGCCGACGTTCGGGCGGGGCACGGCCGAGGCGCAGATGTACGCGGTGCTGAACGGGCAGGCCGACCTCAAGGGCGTGCCCGTGCAACTGCTGCCCCTGCTGCGGGCGGCGCTCAACAGGGAGCCGGGCAAGCGGCCCACGGCGGCGTTGCTGGCCGATCGGCTGTCGCGGCTGGCCAGGGCGGCGAGCGGGGCCGATCCCGAGCCCGCGGCGACCGGTGGACGGGCCGTCGAGGCGGCCGAGGAGGCCGGCAAGGGCACGGCCGTACGCAGCCGCACGACGGAGGACTCGGCGCGCGGACGGGCCGGTGGCACGGGTGTGGACGGCAAGGTGCCCGCTCCACGCGGCCGTACGACTGCCGACGGCAAGGGCGTGGCGGCGCGCAGCCGTGACAACGCGGACGGCGCGGCGGTCCGGAGCCGGGCGGCCACGGACGGTCCAGCCGCGCGCAACCGCGCGAACCCGGACGGTTCGGCCGCGCGCGGCCGGTCAGGGGCTGACGGAGCCGCCGTTCGTGGCCGCGCGGGCACGGACGGGGCCGCGGCGCGGAGCCGGGCAGGCGCGGACGGGGCCGCCCGGAACAGGGCGGGTACGGAGGGATCCGCCCGGAGCCGGGCGGGCACGGACGGGGCCGCCCGGAACAGGGCGAGTACGGACGGGGCCGCCCGGAACAGGGCGAGTACGGACGGGGCCGCCCGGAACAGGGCGGGCACGGACGGAGCCGCGGCACGGAACCGCACGGACGGGGTTGCCGCGGCGCGGAGCCGTGTTCAGGCCGAGGGTAAGGTGCCCGCGCCGCGGAGCCGCGCGAGCGTCGACGGCAAGGTCACGGGGCCGCGCGCCAAGGTGACCGCGCCACGTCAGCGGACGGCGGCGGCCGTACGCGCGAGGGCCGTGACCAAACCGCAGGACAAGCGGAAGAAGGGCCTGCGCTCCGAATCGTCCACCACGCTGCCAGCGGGCAACGGCGCCCTGCTGTTGCTCGCCGCGCTGGCCGTGCCGTGCGTGGTGACCTCGGTGATCTGGCCGATCGCCTCCATCGCCATCACGACGGTGCTCGTGGTGCTGACCAGGACCCTCTGGATGAGCCACTGGCTGGTCAGGCACCGCAGCTCACGGGCCACGCGCGTGGTCCTTCGCGTGCTGCTCTTCCCGCTCGCGCTCGCGGCGGCGGCGACGACGGCCGCCGTGTGGCCCGGCGTGCCCGTCGCGGTGGCGTCGGGCGGGGCGCTCTGGGCGACCGGCGGGGGCGAGATCGACGCTGACTGGTGGCAGCAGCCGGCGCCGGTGACCGTGGCCGGCGTGGTGTTCGGGATGTTGTGCGGTGGCTTCACCGGGCGCGAGATCGAGCGCATCGGCCAGCGCCTGCCCGATCTGCGCAGGGAAGGGCTGCGCGCACTGGCCGTGCTGGGCGGGTTTGTCGCCCTGTGCGCGGCCGCCGTGCGCGCCATCGCCCTGCTGCTCTGATCCGCCGTCGCCGTGCGCGGCGGATCACGCGGTCGATCACGCTGATCGGCCGCGTGCGGCGCTCCCGTCAGCCCTGGCCGCCGTCGCGGCGGGAGAAGCGGTTGAAGATGCGCTCGCCCGCGTTGACGGCGCCCTCGGCCACATCGCGCAGGACGCCGATGAACGGGTCCTGCGACTGCTGCCATGAGGCGCGGTAGGACTCGGCCGCGGCCTTCATCTCGTCGGTCACCCGGGCGTTGGCGTCGTCTTCCCTGCGCGGGTAGTCGCCGCCGATGATCCGGTCGTATTCGCCGCTGCGCTGCCACTTGTCCAGCTCCGCCACGCGCACCACCGCGAACGGGTGGGTGGTGCCGAGCAGGTTGAGCACCTTGAGGAAGCCGTCGCGAAGGTCGCCCGCGGTGTCGTATTCCTGGTATTGGGCCAGGAACGCCTCGATGTTCATCTCGTGGGTGTAGTCGCCGCCGGCGAGCTTCATCAGCGCGCGCTTGGCCGCCTCGGGGTTCTGCCCCGTGAGCAGGCCGCCGCGGTCGGAGGACAGCTCGGACTTGCGGTACCACTCCTCCAGGCCCGCGACGATCGCGCGCAGGCCGATGTAGCCGAGCGGGATCCAGGCGACGCGGGTGGCGAGGCGGGTGAGAATGTCGAGCATCGTCCGGTAGACCGCGTGCCCCGACAGGATGTGCGAGGTCTCGTGGCCGATGACGAAGCGCTGCTCCTCCTCGTTCATGAGGTTGAGCAGACCGGTGGTCACGACGATGAACGGGTCGTCGAAGCCGATGGCCTTGGCCTGGACCTGCGGGTCCTGCTGGACGTAGATCTCGGGGATCCGGTGCAGGTCGAGGGTGTAGGCGGCGTCGCGGCCCATGTCGTAGAGCGCGCGGAACTGGGTCTCGCTCACGCGTACGGCCGACGCGAGGTACATCAGGCGCAACCGGCGCTCGCTGACGAGGCCGGACATCTGCTTGAGAACTGTGTCGAACCCACTCAACTTACGCAGAGCGACCAGGGCGGACCGGTCTGCGGGGTGTTCGTAGGCTCGGGACGATATGCCGGGCAGTTGGACGCGGTTGCGGTCCGGGGTGGTCGTCATGCCCGGCATGCTACGTCCGCAGGGGAAGCGATGCGCGGACATCACTCAGGGGGGTGCCATCATGTTGTCATAGGACGTCCGCGTAAGGTCCGTTTCATGATGAACGCGCCTGGTGTCCAGGGGAAGCGGCGAGTGGGTGTGATGGGTGGGACGTTCGATCCCATCCATCATGGGCACCTTGTCGCGGCCAGCGAAGCGGCCCACCATTTCCATCTCGACGAGGTCGTCTTCGTACCGACCGGACGGCCGTACCAGAAGTCCGAGCGTGAGGTCTCGGCGGCGGAGGACCGCTATCTGATGACGGTCATCGCGACGGCGTCGAACCCCCGCTTCTCCGTGAGCAGGGTGGACGTGGATCGCCCCGGCCCTACCTTCACTATCGACACATTGCGTGATGTATCGGTAGTTTATGGTCCGCAGACCGAGCTCTTCTTCATCACCGGCGCCGACGCCCTCGGCGCCATCCTCGGCTGGCAGGACGCCGGCGAGTTGTTCGAGCTGGCCCACTTCGTCGGCTGCACGCGCCCCGGCCACACGCTGCACGACCCCGGCCTGCCCGACGGCAAGGTGACGCTGCTGGAGATCCCCGCGCTGGCCATCTCGTCGTCGGAGTGCCGGCAGCGCGTCGCCAAGGGCGAACCGATCTGGTATCTGGTGCCTGACGGGATCGTGCAGTACATCAACAAGCGCGGGCTCTATCACGCCACCGGCTGAAGGTCGTCACGCTGCGGGTGAGGGGTTTCGGCCCGGAAGGGTACGCTCAACATAAGGCATGCTGCCGACACAGGAGGACAGACCCGCATCGTGACCGCATCTGACAGATCCGTCCAGCTCGTGCGCATCGCCGCGGAGGCCGCGGCCGACAAGCTGGCCGATGACATCCTCGCATACGACGTGAGCGAACAGCTCGTCATCACCGACGCCTTCCTGCTCTGCTCCGCCACCAACGACCGTCAGGTACGCGCCATCGTCGACGAGATCGAAGAGCGGCTGCGCACCGAGGCCGACGCCAAGCCCGTGCGCCGAGAGGGCGAGCGCGAGGGCCGCTGGGTGCTGCTCGACTACATCGACATCGTCGTGCACGTCCAGCACGAGGAAGACCGTACGTTCTACGCGCTCGAGCGCCTCTGGAAGGACTGCCCGGCCATCGCGCTGCCGGAGAGCGTCATGCAGGCCAATCTGCAGCGGGCCCGCAGTTGAGTAAAAGGATCGTGTGTCTGCGTCACGGGCAGACGTTGTGGAACGTTGAGCGGCGCTTCCAGGGCCACTCCGACATCCCTCTCGACGAGACCGGCATGGCGCAGGCGGCCAGGGCCGCGTCGCTGCTGGCATCGCTGCGTCCGACCCTGATCGTCTCCTCCGACCTCCAGCGGGCCAACGACACCGCGCTGGCGCTCGGGCGGGTCGTCGGGCTCGACGTGGCGGTCGACAAGGACTTCCGCGAGCGCGGCGGGGGTCAATGGGAAGGGCTGACGCGCGAGGAGATCGCCGCGCGCTGGCCCGACGAATACGCGGCCTGGGAGGCGCCGGACGGAGAACCCGTCGGTGACGTGGCCGCCCGGGTGGCGGCCGCCATGCGCAAGTGGGCCGGCCGCATCGACGACGACGGGCTGCTCGTCGTGGCCTCGCACGGGGCCGCGCTGCGGCTCGGGATCTGCGAGTTGCTCGGGCTGCCGGAGGAGCTGTGGCCGGCGCTCGGCGGGCTGGGCAACTGCTCCTGGTCCGTGTTGCAGGAAGGGCGCAAGGGATGGCGGCTGCTCGAGCACAACGCCGGCACCCTGCCGGAGCCCGTCAACAGTGACGACCGGCCGGACGCCGAGGCCTGAGGTCCGGCAGGCCCGTACGGCTCGGGGGCCGTACGGCCTTCCTCCGGTGTTCCGGCGCGATTAGGAGAATCAGCGCGGATGGCTATATGCTCTCCGAGCGCCGCAACGGGTGGGCTCGGAGCGGTGATCAGGGGCTATGGCGCAGTTGGTAGCGCGCCTCCATGGCATGGAGGAGGTCTGGGGTTCGAATCCCCATAGCTCCACCCACGGTTTCGCACGACGGCGGTGTCCTTCATGGGCGCCGCCGTTTTGTCGTCTGTGCAGGCGGCTCGCCGACCCGGCGACCGAGGCCGGCGCCCAGGGCCGCCGCCCGGCGGCTCGCCGCCGCGGCGGTGCTCCCGGCTCGACCGAACCGTGATCGGTTGTCGGGTGTTCGCCTGACACTCCCGCGTGCGGGCCGTCCGTAGGCTCGGACCGGCCACGGTTCAAGCGCGGGGGCGTACGCATGCCTGGCCGCCCCAAGGACGGCAGGGCCCCTCGCTTGGACACGGTTTCCCGGCCCTCGTGGCCACCCAGTCGAAGTTCTGCCGGTCTGTTGTGAAGGGTTGCTGATGTCCACCCCATTCCCGCCGTCCCCGGGGCACGGCCCCGCCAGGCCGCCGCAGGGGCACGGCGGGCGGGGGATGCCGGGGCAGGTGGGCGGTTTCCCGCCGATGGGTCCCGCAGAGCCGGGTCGGGGCGGTCCCGGAGGGCCGTGGCCGGGTGGTCCGGATGGGCGTGGACCGGGTCGGGGCGGCCCCGGAGGGCCCGGGGGGTGGCCGGGCGGTCCTGGAGGGCGGCGGCCGCCGCGGCGTGGCGGTGGGGGGAAGGGGCCGCTGATCGCCATCGTCGCGGTGCTCGCCGTCGTCCTGATCGGCGGGGCGGCCGGAGGGTGGCTGCTCCTCCAGCAGTTCGGCGACGGACCGGGACCGCCCCCCGACCTCACCGGCAAGCGGCCCCGACTGGTGCGGACGCCCTCGGCGACCGCGGCCGCCGAGGTGGTGAAACTACGGCCGATCACCGGGTCCCAGCTCTGTGACGCCATCCCGGACGCCTTGCGCAAGAGCCTGGTCACCGACGGCAAGTACGGCGGAAGGGACGCGTCCACAGGGGCCGCCACAGAAAGCGACAAGCGGGCGAACTGCGGGTGGAGCAATAACAAGATGGACGTCGGCGACGGCGTCATCGGGCATCGCAGCCTGAGCATCTCCGTCCGGGCCAGGAGCACCGAGAGCCAGAACGCGCTCGAGTACGCCAAGGACCAGTTCGAGCAGGACAGGAAGGCCCACGAGCGGCGGGTCAACGTCCGGGACGGCAAGCGGGTCGACGGGAGGACCTCGGGCTCGGCGTTCGGCGAGACCCTCAAGCTCGCGTACGGTGACGCGTCGTACAGCCAGAGCTCGATCGGGCACAGCGGCCTGTCGGCCGAGGTGTACGTCCGGCAGGGGCCATGGCTGATCAAGGTCGAGTACGGCGGCAGCAACCGGACCGGCCGCAAATACCCCGTGGGCGACGAGGTGCGCGCCGCGGCCGGCAAGGTCGCCGAGCGCGTCACCGCGGAGATGGCCAAGGACGCCTCGAAGGTCAAGGTCGGCGGGCCCTGCGGAATCCTCAGCGTCGCGGACGTGCAGTCGGCGTTCTTCCCCGCCGTCACCGGGCCGTCCGTGGGCGACAACGACGGGCGCATCAAGCAGACCACCTGCACCTGGGCCATCCAGGAGGCGGTGAAGCACGAGCCGGGCCAGGAGTACACCGCCAGGGGCGGAAGCCTGCGCATCCACGTCGTCGACTGGGGGAACGACGGCAGCAGCGGGTCGGACTTCCAGTTCGATCGTGATGCCAGGAAGTACGACCGTTACCGCGCCAAGGGCGGCATCGGCAACAGCGTGAGCCACACCACGTACGGGCCCAGGGAGGAGCTCTCAGGGCTCGGGGAGAAGGCGTTCGCCGTGGTGTCCTCGACCACCACGCCTGGAGAGCAGGACGAGGAACCCCGGCGGGAGTTGCTCATCAAGGTCCTGGCCGGCGAGCGCACGGTCGAGTTCACCTTCAGGGGCACGACGGCCGGCGGCGGCATCGTCGAGGCCGACGACTACCAGGCGCCGGTCTTCGAGTCCGGCGCCGCCAAGTCGGCCGTGACGCGGCTGGCCAAGACGTTCCTCGCGGGCCTGAAATAGCGGCTGCGCGGAGGAAGCGCCGGCGGCAGGGGCGCCCTTTCGCGGGCGCGCGGGGCTGATCGCGCGGGTTCGAGCCCGCCGGGCGGACAGGGGGTTGCCCGTCCGGCGGAGGAGCGTGCTGGAGGGGTACCGCCCCTCCAGCACGCACTCCTCACAGCGCGCCTGGCGCGCCGTGCGGCCGTTCCGGTCGCACCGGAGGCCGGCGCGAGCGCGAGGCAGCCGTCGGGTCCGCGCAGGTTGCAGGGCAGGGTGAGCGCAGCCGGCGCAGGAGCGCGGGGCGGGCTTCCAGGGGCGGGACAGACCGGGCGGACGCAACCTGGACAAGCGGGGCGGAGGCGCAACCATCCATAGATACCGCACGCGAAACTAATTTTCCACATTTACTGCTAGATGGAAAATTTCTTCCTACATCGCTTGACCTGGGCGGTTAACACTGGGAAAGCTGTGGCGGGACAGCAGCAGCGTGAAAGGACCCCCATGGTGACTGTCCGCGCGTTCGCGCCCGGCGACGAACGCCCCCTGGTGGACGCCTGGAACAGGAGCATGCCAGGAGATCCCACCACCTCCGGATGGTTGCGCGACTGCGTGCTGCTCGACCCGAACTTCGACCCCGAGGGCCTGCGGGTGGCTGTGGTGGACGGGCGGGTGGCGGGCTGCGCGTACGCCGTCCGCAGGCTGACACCCCTGGCCCCTGGCACCGATCTGGAGCCGGAGACCGGCTGGATCCCGTTCTTCTTCGTCGCACCGGAGCACCGCGGCGGCGGGCTGGGGCGGCGGCTGGTGGGGGAGGCGCTGGCGTTCCTGGAGGGCGTCGGTCGGACGAGGGTGGATTTTTCGTCCTATACGCCGAACTACGTGCTGCCGGGCGCCGACCCGGAGCTCTACCCCGCCGGCTTCCGGCTGCTGGAGTCGCTGGGCTTCCGTACGTTGTACTCGCCGGTCGCGATGGACCGCACGCTCGTCGGCTACGTGACGCCGGAGGACGTGCACGAGCTGCGCGCCAGGCGCGAGAGCGAGGGGTACGTCTTCCGCAATCCTGCCGTGGGCGAGCTGCCGGAGCTGATCCGGTTCGCGGCCGACGCCTTCAACCCCGACTGGGGCGAGGCGATCCGCCACCACCGCGACCCCGAACGCATCGTCATCGCGAAAAAAGACGACATCGTGGGCTTCGCCCTCTACGCGGCCTACCGCGGCATCCCCGAGCGGTTCGGCCCCTTCGGCGTCGACCCGGGGCAGCGCGGCACCGGCCTCGGCAAGATCCTGCTCCATCTCACCATGACGATGATGCGGGCCGAAGGGCTCCACTCGTCGTGGTTCCTGTGGACCGGCGAGACCAGCCCCGCCGGCCACCTCTACACCAAGGCCGGTTACGAGATCACCAGGCGGTTCCATGTGATGAGGCGAGAAGCATGACGCACGTTCTGGCCATCGGCGCCCACGCGGGCGACCTCGACCTGACCGCGGGCGCCGTGCTCGCCCAGCACGTCCTGCGCGGCGACCGCGCGACGCTGCTGCACCTGACGCTCGGCGAGCGCGGCCATCCCCGCATGTCCGTGGCCGACTACGCCAAGCAGAAGCGCGAGGAGGCCGAGACGTTCGCCGAGCGGATCGGCGCCGGCGTGCGCTTCCTCGACTACGAGGACGGCCTGCTGCCCGAGGACGACGAGGTCAAGATGCGCGTCGGCGACCAGATCAGGGAGCTGCGTCCGGACGTCATCCTGACCCATTGGAGCGCGTCCATCCACAAGGATCACGCTCGCACCCACCGCATCGTCGAGGACGCCCGCTTCTACGGCGGGCTGAAGACCCTCGAACGGGAGCAGCCCGCCTACTGGGCGAGCGAGCTCTACTACGCCGACAACTGGGAGGACGCCGAGGGTTACGCCCCCGACGTGTTCGTCGAGCTGAGCGAGGAGGCGTACGAGATCTGGTCGCAGGCCATCACCGGCTACGCCTACGCCAGGGGCGAGACCTACGGCTTCCCCTACGTCGACTACTACCGCGCGCTGACCGTCGTGCGCGGTGCACCAGCCGGATTCGGCCGCGCGCAGGCGTTCGCCGCCCCGAAGGGCTCGCGCGTCCTCCGGACGAAGTATTTCGGAAAGGCAGCCCCCCAATGATCAGGCCACCCGTGAAACGTCTGCTGGCGGTGCTCGCCGCCCTCGCCCTCGCCGGCTGTTCCGGCGGCGGTGGCTCCGGCGGGGGCGGTGAAGGTGAGAACGCCCCGCCGTTGATCATCCACGCCGTGGACGCGGGCACGTTCCAGGAGGACTTCAACCCGTACCACCTCGAAGGCGTGAACTTCGGGACGAGCGGGATGATCCACGAGACCCTCATGTACTTCAACAAGCTCAAGCCCGGCGAGATCACGCCGTGGCTGGCGCTGAAGCACGAATGGTCTGACAAGGGCAAGTCGGTCACGTTCACCCTCCGCCAGGGCGTGAAGTGGTCCGACGGGAAGCCGTTCACCGCCGACGACGTCGCCTTCACGTTCCAGATGCTCAAGGACAACCCGGAGCTCAACAGGAACGCGCTGGAGATCACCGGCGCCGAGGCGCTGGCGCCGGACAAGGTGCGGATCGACTTCGAGAACACCTCCTACGCCAAGCTGTTCAACATCGCCGGCAACTCGCCGATCGTGCCCAAGCACCTGTGGGAGAAGCAGAAGGACCCGGTCACCTTCACCAACTCCAAGCCGGTCGGCACCGGCCCCTACACGCTGTCGAAGTTCTCGGCCCAGCTGTACGAGATGGTCAAGAACCCGTCCTACTGGCAGCCGGGCAAGCCCGAGGTGCCGGTGCTGCGCTTCCCCGCGTACACCGCCAACGCCGTCCAGACGGCGCTCCAGCAGGGCGAGGTCGACTGGGCGGGCGCGTTCGTGCCGGACATCCAGAAGATCTACGTGCAGGGCAAGCCGGAGCAGAACAAGTTCTTCTTCCCGCCCGAGGGCGTGGTGACGCTGCTGCCCAACCTGACCCACCCGATCCTGTCCAAGCCGGAAGTACGCCAGGCCATCAGCCTCGCCATCGACCGCGACAAGATCGTCCGCGTGGCCGAGCGCGGCTACACCAAGGTCGCGCATCCGACCGGCGTGCCGATGCCGGGCGGGGAGGCGTACGTGCCGCCCGAGTACAAGGACGCCGCGTTCAAGGTCGACCTGGCCAAGGCCAAGGAGCTGCTGAAGGGCGTCGACCCGGCCAAGCTGAAGTTCACGCTGCTGGTGCCCTCGCCGTTCACCGACTGGGTCAACGCCGCCCAGCTCATCCGGGAGGACCTCGCCAAGATCGGCATCACCGTCGACACCAGGGGCGTGGCCTTCCAGGACTGGGTGTCCAAGGTCGGCAAGGGCAACTACGAGCTGTCGATCAGGGCCACCGCGTCCGGGCCGACCCCCTACTACCAGATGCGCTCGATGCTCTTCGGCGGCCTGGCCGAGCCCGTCGGCGAGTCCGCGACCGGCAACTACCAGCGCTGGAAGGACGCCGAGACCGACCGGCTGATCGAGGAGTACGCCGCCACCGAGGACAAGGCCGAGCAGCAGAAGACCACGCAGGGGCTTGGCAAGATCATGGTGGAGAAGCTGCCCACCCTGCCGCTGTTCTACAGCCCGTCCTGGGCGCAGTACCGCACGAACAAGTACGTCGGCTGGCCGTCCGAGCAGGACCCGTACGCGATGCCGTCGCCCTACACCTCGCCCGACGCCGCCGTGGTGCTGCTGCATCTGAAGCCGGCCGCCAAGTGAGGTTCCTGGCTCGGCGGCTCGGCTTCTACCTCCTGACGGCCTGGGCCGCGGTCACGCTCAACTTCCTGATCCCCCGGCTCATGCCGGGGGATCCGGTGGAACTGCTCGTGGCCAGGATGAAGGGCAACGTCGAACCGGAGGCCATCGACGCGATGCGCCGCGCGTTCGGCATCAGCGACGCGAACCTCTGGCAGCAGTACCTCGACTACCTGGGCAACCTCGCGCGCGGCGAGCTGGGCCGCTCGATCACCTTCTTCCCCACCGAGGTGTCCACGGTCATCGCCGACAGCCTGCCGTGGACGGTCGGGCTCGTCGGCGTGGCCACCCTGATCAGCTACCTCATCGGGACCTCGCTGGGCGTGCTCATGGCGTGGAAGCGCGGCACCTGGCTCGACGGGGTGTTGCCCGCGGCCACGTTCATGCACGCGGTGCCGTACTTCTGGGTGGCGCTGGCGCTCGTGTTCGTCTTCGGCGTTGTCCTGCAGTGGTTCCCCGTGTCGAGGGCGTACGGGCTGGACGTGATGCCCGGCATGACCGGCGAGTTCGCGGCGAGCGTGCTCTACCACGCGGCGCTGCCCGCCGTCACGATCGTGATCGCGTCGATGGCCGACCGCATCCTCGGCATGCGCAACGTCATGGTGACGACGCTGGGCGAGGACTACGTGGTCATGGCCGAGGCGAAAGGGCTGACCTCGCGGCGGGTCATGTGGGCGTACGCGGCCCGCAACGCGATCCTGCCCAACATCACCAGCTTCGCCCTCTCGCTCGGCTTCGTGGTGGGCGGCTCGGTGCTGACGGAGATCGTCTTCTCTTATCCGGGGATCGGGTCGATGCTCCTCAAGGGCGTGGAGAACGAGGACTTCCCGCTCATGCAGGGCATCTTCCTCGTCATCTCCCTGGCCGTGCTCGTCGCCAACTTCCTGGCCGACCTGGCGTACGTCGTGCTCGACCCGCGAACCAGGCAGGAGTCCGAATGAAGATCAAGATCGGCTTCGGCATCCTCGTCTTCTTCGCGCTGATGGCCCTGGTCGGCCCGCTGCTCATCGGCGCAGACCCCGCCGCCACCAGCGAGGACGGGCTGCAGGGCCCGTCGGCCGAGCACTGGCTCGGCACCACGCAGACCGGCCAGGACATTCTCACCCAGCTCGTGTACGGGGCCCGCATCTCGATGGGCGTCGGCGTGTTGTCGGCCGTCATCGCCAACCTGCTCGCGATCCTGGTCGGCCTCGTCGGCGGCTATTTCGGCGGCGCGGTGGACGAGGTGCTGTCCGTGCTCACCAACATCTTCCTGGTGCTGCCGGCCCTCCCGCTGATCATCGTGCTGGCCGGCTACCTGCCGCAGCGCGGCGTCGGTTCCGTGGCGGTGGTGATCGCGGTCACCGGCTGGGCGTGGGGCGCCCGCGTGTTGCGCGCCCAGACCCTCTCGGTACGGCGGCGCGACTTCGTCCAGGCCGCCAGGGCCAGCGGCGAGGGGCCGCTGCGGATCATCTTTTTCGAGATCATGCCCGTGCTGCTGCCCGTCATCGCCACCAGCTTCCTGGCCACCGTGGTCGCCGCGATCCTGGCCGAGGCCGGGCTGTCGTTCCTGGGCCTGGCCGACCTGTCCACGGTCAGCTGGGGCAGCATGCTCTACTTCGCCCAGAACGGCCAGGCGCTGCTCATCGGGGCATGGTGGTGGTTCATCCCGCCGGGGTTGTGCATCGCGCTCATCGGCACCGGCCTCGCGCTGGTGAACTTCGGCATCGACGAGATCGCCAACCCCCGCCTGCGCACGGTCAAGGTCAAGGTCCGGAAGGCCCGCACATGAACGTCCTGGAGATCCGCGACCTCGGCGTCGACTACCTGTCGCAGACCGGCGCCGTGCACGCCGTCGCCGACGTCTCGCTCGACCTGCGGCGGGGCGAGATCCTCGGCCTCGCGGGGGAGAGCGGCAGCGGCAAGTCCACGCTGGCCAACGCCGTCGCCCGGCTGCTGCGCCCGCCCGCCGTGATCACCTCCGGCTCGGTGGTCTACCACCGCCAGGACGGCACCGCCGTCGACGTGCTCGCCCTCAAGCGGGACGAGTTGCGCGCCTTCCGCTGGAAGGAACTGGCCGTCGTCTTCCAGAGCGCCATGAACTCGCTCAACCCGGTCAGCACCGTCGGCGCCCAGATCGACGACGTCCTGCGCATCCACGCCCCCAAGATGCCCCGCAAGGACCGGGCGGAGCGGGCCGTCGAGCTGTTGCAGCGCGTCGGCATCAGCGCCGACCGGCGGCGGTCGTACCCGCACGAGTTGTCGGGCGGCATGCGGCAGCGCGCCGCCATCGCGATCGCGCTCGCCCTCAACCCCGAGGTCATCATCATGGACGAGCCGACGACGGCGCTCGACGTGGTGGTGCAGCGCGACATCCTCCACGAGATCAGGGCGCTCAGGGAGGAGTACGGCTTCGCGGTCGTGTTCATCACGCACGACCTGTCGCTGCTCATGGAGATCTCCGACAGGATCGCCATCATGTACGCGGGCCGCGTCGTCGAGACCGGCACCGCCGCGGCACTGCACAGGGCGCCGCGGCACCCGTACACGCTGGGCCTGCTCCGCTCGTTCCCCCGCCTGCACGGGCCCCGCGAGGAGCTGCTCGGCATCCCCGGCACCCCACCCGACCTGCGTTCGCTGCCGCCCGGCTGCGCCTTCCACCCGCGCTGCGGGAGGGCCATGGAGGAGTGCTCCACGCGGCTGCCCCTGCTGACCGGTGGTTCGGGCGGGGCGGACGGCGAGGTGGCGTGCCTGCTGAACGGCGGCCGCGGTGTGGAGGAAGCATCATGATCGTTCTTGAGGGCCGTAACCTCACCAAGCACTTCACCTCGGCCCGCGGGCCGCGGGGACGGCTCGGGAGGCGGCCGCCCGTACGGGCCGTGGAGGACGTGTCGATCGCCCTGCGCGCCGGCTCCGTGTCGGCGCTCGTGGGGGAGAGCGGCTGCGGCAAGAGCACGGTGGCCCGGCTGCTCGCGCAGGTCTATCCGGCCACGTCGGGCGAGCTGCTGCTGCGCGGCGAGCCGGTGCGCGCGCATCGCGGGGCGGCGTTCCGCGACTACCGGCGCCAGGTGCAGCTCATCTTCCAGGACCCGTTCTCCTCGCTGAACCCCTTCCACCGGGTGCGTTACCACCTGGCCAGGCCGCTGCGCATCCACGGGCACGCCCGCTCGGACGAGCAGGAGCACAAGATGGTCGCCGAACTGCTCGAACGCGTCAGCCTCACGCCGGTGGAGCAGTTCATGGACAAGCTGCCCCACGAGTTGTCCGGCGGGCAGCGGCAGCGGGTGGCGATCGCGCGGGCGCTGGCCGTCCAGCCTGTCGCGCTGATCGCCGACGAGCCCGTGTCGATGCTGGACGTGTCGATCAGGCTCGGCGTGCTGCGGCTGCTGGAGGAGCTGGCCAAGGAGAGCGGGCTGGCGCTGCTGTACATCACGCACGACATCGCCAGCGCGCGTTACTTCGCCGAGGACATCACGGTGATGTACGCGGGGCGGCTCATCGAGAGCGGGCCCAGCGAGGCGGTCACCCAGTCGCCCCGGCACCCGTACACGCGGCTGCTGCTGGAGTCGGCGCCTGACCCTGACCGGGTGACCCCGCCCGACGCGACCCGGCACGGCGAGCCGCCCAGCCTCATCGACCCGCCCGGCGGGTGCCGTTTCCATCCGCGCTGCCCGGTGGCGCTGCCGGTGTGCTCGAGCGAGGCGCCGGGACGTACGGAACTGGGGGAGGGCCGCTGGACGCACTGCTGGCAGGCGGAGACGCCGGACCCCGTGGCGCGGTGACGTCTCGGGTGACTCCTGGCTCGCCGAATCTTCAGGGCCGCTCCCCTACCCTCGTCCATGTCTGTGCCCGGACGCGGGCCCGCGTCAGCGCGTAGTACAGGCCACCGGCCACCAGTCCCCCCGACAGCCAGGAGAAGTCGGTGTCGTTCAGCGCGCGGGCGATGGGACCCTGGGTGAGCGGCACCATGCCGTACTGCCAGCTCCATGCCGCCACCAGCCCTGCGGCCAGCGCGAGCAACGCGCGGCCGTTGACCGGCCCGTACGGCGAGGCGTCCGCGCGGTACAGGGACGCCACCTCGAGCCGGCCGCGCCTGGTGACGAAGAAGTCCACCAGCAGGATGCTCGCCCACGGGCTGATCCACACCAGGATGGAGACCATCCAGTGGTCAAAGGCCTGCGCGAAGTCGTCGGACTGGACGAAGACCGCCAGCACGGCGGACGCCACGCCGCCGGCGATGAGGGTCAGCTTCCAGCGGGCGATCCGGATGCCGACCGAAAGGGCGGCAAGCGAGCAGGAGTAGAGGTTGAGGATGTTCGTGGCCACGGGACCGTGCATGACGAGGAGCAGGACGGGCACCGCGAGCAGGCCGAACGTGTTCGTCACCAGATCGGAGGGGTCGCTTCCGGTCCCGCTGCTGCTCAGGTAGGCGCCGAGGGCGGCGAGCCAGACCGTGGGCACGTACATGCCGAGCGCCGTCGACCAGAAGACTGATGAGCGGGACGCGCCCGGGCGCACGAAACGACTGTAATCCGCCGAGTAGGGTAGCCAGCTGATGCCCCATCCGACGCCGATCGCGGTCAGCAACTGCGTGATCGCCGTCACCTTGTCGGAAGGTGTGGTGGCGGTGGCGGTGGCCCATTCTGGGTCGACCTGGGCGACGGCCAGGACGGTCATGATCGCCATGATCACCACGGTGGCCGGCACGGTGTACTTCTCGAAGGTACGGATCGCGTAGAAACCGTAGAGCGCCAGCAGGAGCTGGACGGCCATGATGACGGCGGCGACGAGATACTTCAGGCCGACACTGCCGTGCACCCCCATGCGGGCGAGAATGGCCAGGGTAAGGTCCAGCACGACCCAGGTGTTGACCCCGACCCACCCCATGGTCAGCAGGCCCTGGACGACTCCGGGGACGATGGCTCCCTTGATGCCGAACGCCGCCCGGCCGATCACCATCTGGTTGACGCCCGTACGGTGGCCCATCAGATTGAACAGGCCGAAGACGGCGCACCCGATGAGGTTGCCGATCGCGATGACCGTGATGGTTTCGATGAGGCTCAGACCGAGCGTCACCCCCAGGGATCCCAGGACCCAGTTGATGGGCGCGATGTTGGCACCGGTCCAGATCCAGAACTGCTGCCAGGGAGTGGAGTCTCTGGCGGACGCGGGAATGGGCTCGACTCCGTGATCGTCGAAGGGCACGCCGTCCGGGGGAGTGTTCGTGCTCGGGCGCATGGTTGCCTCCTTGGTGATGTGGCCCACAGAACCACGGGGCATCATCGGAGATGAATGGAGACTTCTCCATGACTACGTTGATCCATTGGACAGAGCCACACCGTGTTCCCCCTTCGTTGGTCTGGTGGATCGTTCGTTCCTCCATCTCACCGTGCTGGTCGCGGGCAGGCCGGGGGCGATGGACGAGCCGGTCGCCTGGGTGCACAACACCGAGCTGCCCGCCACGCCCCCTGACCGGCACCGACCCCCGGAGCATCGCCACGTGCCGTCGAAGCTCCGGGGCGTCCGACTGCTACCAGGGCACGGGGCCGTCCGCGCTGAAGAAGCCGGGTCGGTCCATCGGCGCCGAGCGTGGCCAGGCGTACGAGGAGCGTGGCGCCCTGCGCGGGGGTGAGGAACCCGCTGTGGTCGTTGATGTCCGTGGCGACGTAGCCGGGGGCGGCGGCGTTGACCAGGATGCCGTCCTTGCGAAGCTCGTTGGCATATTGCACGGTCAGTGCGTTCAGCGCGGTCTTGGACGGCGAGTACGCGGCCGACGTCGGCAGCCCCGTGAACGGGCCGTCCGGGTCGCCGTTGATGGTCAGCGACGCGCCACCGCTGCTGACGTTGATGATGCGCGGCGCCGGTGACCGCCTCAGCAACGGGAGCATGGCGTTGGTCACCGCGATCACTCCGAAGACGTTGGTCTCGAACACCGCCCGGACCATGTCCAGGTCCACGGTGCTGGGGATCTGGTCGACGGCGTCCATCGGCGAGACCCGCCCCGAGCCAGTGATGCCGCTGCTGTTCTCGATCGCCTACCGGATTCTCGGGAGCGTGAGCGAAGCAGAGGACGCGGTCCAGGAGACCTGGCTGCGTTACGAGGCCTCACAGGCACAGCCCCGGTCGACCAAGGCGTTCCTGTCGGCCACGGTGTCGCGGATCTCGATCGACGTGCTGCGCTCGGCGCGCGTGCGACGGGAGGAATACTCCGGGCAGTGGTTCCCTGAGCCGCTGCTGACCGATCCGTACGCGGATCCGGAGCGGTCGGCTGAACTGGCCGACTCCTTGTCGATGGCCGCTCTGCTGCTGCTGGAACGGCTCAGCCCGCTGGAGCGCGCGGTTTTCGTGCTGCGCGAAGTGTTCGGGTTCGGCTTCGGCGAGGTCGCCTCTGCGGTGGGGCGCTCGGAGGTGGCGTGCCGCCAGCTCGCAGTCCGGGCGCGTCGTCACATGGACGACGGGCGCGCCCGGTTCGAGGCGGATCGCCGCGAGCGGGAAGAACTCGCCGGGCGCTTCTTCCACGCCTTTAGAGAAGGAGACGTGGACGGGCTGCGCGTGCTGCTCGCCGACGACGTACGGATGGTCGGCGACAGCGGCGGCAAGGCGCCGCTGTGGGGCGACGGTGTCTTCGGCGCTGGGCACGTGGCCCGAACGCTGGCTGCCATCGCTACGCCGTTCGCACGGATCGGCGGCGTTGTGGAGTCGCACGAGATGAACGGCCAGCCGGGTGCGATCTTCCGCGACCGGGACGGCAAGATCGTAAACACCTTGACGCTCGACCTCCTCGACAGGCAGGTGCAGAACCTGGGCCCGGTGGCGGACGCCTGGGCGGTCGTGCGCGAGGCGAACCAGGCCCGCAGACCCGGATGGAGCAGACCTGCTTGACACCGACCCGGCTCCCGGCGGCGAAGCGAGCGCGTCCACCTCGCTGCCCGCCACTCGCCTGGGGTGTAGTGGGCCGGCACGCGCCGGCACCACCACGGGCGCGCTCGACACCTGGCCCACGGACGTCACGCGCGCGTGACGGCGGTCTCCGCCTGGAGGGCCCGCGACCCGGCGCCGGCGTCGCTCCGCACCCACAACACCGCCGCCACGGCCACCGCCGTGATCAGCAGCACCAGCCCGCCGGCCACGATCACCCACCACCAGCCGGACCTGGGCGGCCTGGCTTCGTAGAGGGGCACGTCGGGCAGCATGTCGGGGGTGTAGGGCAGGCGCTGCGTGTACGGCGACTCCGGCGGGCCCTGCGAGGGCGGGCCGGGCGGCGGGACCGGGTGCGGGAAGCGATGCCTGATCGTCCGGTTGGGATCAGGTTCCTGCCTGTCTGGCTGCTCTCGCGTCATGATCCCCCCCACGCGCTTGTGAGTTACGCCCACATTGTCACACTTCCGGGGGAAATTCCGTCTATATGACACGACGGAAGCCGCGCGAGAGGGGCGCCGGCGGCCGCTAGCCCTGGCCGCCGTAAGGCGGCTGCCGCCAGCCCTGCTGCTGGGGCTGCGAGGGCTGCTGGGGCTGCTGGGGGTAGGGCTGCTGGTGCTGGATCGGCTGCTGCTGCCAGCCCTGCGCCTGGCCGGGCTGCGGGTAGTGCGGTTGCTGCGGGTCGCGCCGGGCGATCACGCCCGCGATCAGCAGGCCCGTGCCGGTCGCGTTGAAGAGCATGCCGAGTGCGCTGATGAGCATGGCGGCGCCGCCCGCGCCCAGGGCGTCGTACAACGAGGAGGCGACGAACCCGAGGACGACGTTGACCAGCACCCCCACGAGCAGCACGGCGCAGCCCGCCATGCCCAGCGTCGCGCCGCGCCCATGGGCGCGCCGGTTCATGGCGGTCACGATGACGCCGCCCACCAGCACGACGACCATGACGAGGGGGAAGATGATGGTGATCACATTGAGCATTAGGCCGTCTCCGGGGGTTGCGGGGTCTCCTCGACGGTAGTGGATCGGCGGGCTTCGTCCACCGCCTTGCTGATGGAGCCGAGATCCAAGGCGCCCTGATAGCGCACGCCGTTGAGGAAGAGGGTGGGGGTGCCGCGCACGCCGCTGTCGCGGCCCGAGATCTCGTCGGCGGCGATCCTGGCGGTGTGGCGGGAGACGTCCGTCCAGGGCTCGACGTCGATCTGGGCGGCGTAGTGCTCGAGGTCGGCGTCGGTGAGGAAGCGCTGGTTGTCGAAGAGGATGTCGTGCATCTCCCAGAACCGGCCGGTGTCGTCCGCGGACTCGGCCACGACCGCCGCGGAGGCGGCCCGCGGATGCAGCGTGCGCAGCGGGAAGTGCCGGAACACCACGCGCACGTCCGGGTTCTTCCTGAGCAGTTCCTCCAGCACCGGGTGGAGCCGCCCGCAGTAGGGGCACTCGAAGTCGCCGTACTCCACGATCGTCACCCTGGCCTTCGCCGGCCCGCGCACGTGGTCGCCGGGCCCCACCGGCACGGAGAGCAGGTCGGGCAGCTCCTCCTCGGGCTCCGCGTCGGGCGGCGCGCACACCCCGCCCCGGTCCCACGCCAGCTTGAAGATCAACCATCCCAGCACCGCGGACAGCAACGACCCCGCCAGGATCCCGATCTTCGCCTGCGACTGGATGCCCGGGTGGTCGTCGAAGGCCAGGTCCACGATGAACAGGGAGACGGTGAAGCCGATCCCGGAGACCGCCGCGCCGCCGAACAACTGCCCCCAGACCAGGTTGCCCGGCAGGCTTCCCCACCCGAACCGCAGCGGCACCCACGTGCCCAGCGAGATGCCGACGAACTTGCCCAGCACCAGCCCCAGCGCCACACCGATCGACACGGGCGAGGTGACGGCGGCCCGCAGGGCCTCGCCGTCCAGCACCACCCCTGCGTTGGCCAGCGCGAACACCGGCACGATCACGTACGAGCTCCACGGCTGCAGCCGCAGCCGCAGCCGCTCGTTGACGGAGACGGCCCGCTGCACCCGCATCGTGGCCTCCCTGGCGGCCTGCGCGCTCGGCGAGCTGGTGAACGAGTGCACGGCCTCACCGGCGAGCAGCAGCTTCTGGTCGGTCGGCGCGTAGACGAAGACCAGGATGCCCAGCGCGATGCCGACCAGCGTGGGATGGATCCCGCTCTCCAGCGTGGCCACCCAGAGCCCGAAGCCCAGCACGATGTACGCGGGAGCCCGCCAGATCTTCAGCTTGCGCAGGGTCAGGATGGCGGCGAGCAGCCCGAACGCGGTGAGGAGCGCGGGAACGGACAGGCTGTCCGTGTAGAACAGCGCGATGACCAGGATCGCCAGCACGTCGTCCACGATGGCCAGCGTCATCAGGAACGCCCGGAGCGGATCGGGGCAGCGGGCCCCCACGACGGCGAGCACGCCCAGCACGAACGCGGTGTCGGTGGCGATCGGCACGCCCCAGCCGACGGCTCCTGGCCCGCCGAAGTTCAGCAGGAGGTAGATCCCGGCAGGGACGAGGATCCCGCCCAGCGCCGCCACGGCCGGCACGGCGAGGAGCCGGCGGTCGCGCAGCTGCCCGAGCCGCACTTCGTACGACACCTCGAGGCCGATGAGGAAGAAGAAGACCGCCATCAGGCCGTCGTTGACCCAGTGCCGCAGGTCGAGCGAGAACAGCGCGTCATTGAAGGAGATGCCTGTCGGTATGTGCCAGAAGGCCTCGTACGTGTCGCCCCACGGCGAGTTCGCCCACAGCAGGGCGAGCACGGTGGCGCCGAGCAGCACGGTCGTGCTGCCCGCTTCCGTTCTCAGAAACGCCCGCAACATGGCAGTTCACCCCCAGGTGTCCGATCCTAAAGGTGCCTGGAACATCGCCTTCGAGCTGCCCGGCCCGCACTCTGCCGGCGGAGCGAAGCCGGTACGCCGAGGCGACCGTCGCCGACATCGTCGAGGCGTCCGGCATCAGCGTCGGCAGCCTCTACCACCACTTCGGCGGCAAGCCCGGCCTGGTGATCCGCCTGGTGAGACGGCTGCTCCCTACCTCCGACGGCGTATCCGAGCCGTCTCCTTGGGGACGACGACACGGCGTGCGGCCGGATGCGAGCGTGGACCGCATGGACGCTCTCCGCAGGGCGCTGGGCTGGCTGTCCGCCTGCTACGCGCTGGTCTTCCTGACGTTCGCGCTGCCGCATTGGGGCGTCGTGCCCGGCCTGATGGGCGAGCCCGTGATCATCCCGGCCGCGGTCGTCGAGACGCTGTGCGTGGCCGCCGTGCTCGTCGGCGCCCGCGGCGCGCTGGCCGGGCGCTCCTGGGCCTGGAACGGGCTCGTCTACAGTCACGCGGCGGCGCTGGGTGGGGTGGTGCTGGGCATTCTGGCCATGGCGCTCGGCGGGGCCGCGGGCTCGGCGCTGCTCACGTGGTATCACGGCTCGATGGCGGCCGTGCTCGCCGCGGGCCTCGCCGGAGCCTTCTACGTCTCCAGCGTGCGCAGGTAGGCGGCGGCCTCGTCGAGCCGGCCCTCGCCGAACACGCGGATGCCGTCGAGCTCGAGCAACGCCGTCGTGACGCCCTGACCCGGCGTGCGGCGCCCCTCGAAGGTGCCGTCGTAGATGGAGAGCCCGCCGCACGAGGGGCTGCCTTCCTTGAGCACCGCCATCCGGATCTCGGACGAGCGCGCCAGCGCGAGCGCCGACCGCGCGCCTGACAGGAACGCGGCCGTCACGTCGGACCCGTCGGCTGCCAGCACGCGCGCCGCGCCCGAGAGCACGGCCGCGCCGCCCGCGCCGCCCTCGATCTCGGCGGCCGGGCGCGGGACCGGCAGCCCGCCCTCGACCTCGGGGCAGAACGGCACCAGCCGCCCCTCCGCGCGCCACGTGGCGAGCAAGGCGTCGGAACTGGTCTTCGCGCCGCCGTCGTAGCGCACCTTGCGCCCCATCAGGCAGGCGCTGACGAGGATTCTTTCCACGACTTCGATCCTATGAGCGCGATCGGCACCAGCGAGACGGCGGCCCGGCGACCACTTCGAGCGCGGGCTTACCTGGGTGCTGGACGGAATCGAGGCCGACCTGCACGGGCGATAGCCTTACCTGCGATGAACACCGTCGTCTCCACGATCGTCATCGCCGGCTCCCTGCTGCTCATGCTCATGAGCCTGGTCGTCGCGATCCGCAACCGGCCGATGGGCATGGTGCTGCTGTCCGGGTTCGCCCTGCTCGAGGTGGCCCTGCTCGTCCAGGCCGGCTTCGTGATCGCGGCGGTGGCCGGCGGAGCGGGGCCCGGCGACAAGGTGACGCTGTTCGGCTACATCGGCGGCGGGGTGCTGATCCCGCCCGCCGGGGTGTTCCTGGCGCTGGCCGAGAGGAGCAGGTGGGGGCCGGCCATCCTGGTCGTGGCCGGGTTCGCGATCGCGGTGATGAACGGGCGGCTGCTGCAGATCTGGCAGGGCGTGGCGTGAGCGCCGCCATCGGCTCCGGGCCCGGGCGCGCCCTGATCGCCGTCTACGGGCTGTTCTCGCTGGCCGCGGGCGCGCGTGCGGCCGTGCAGATCGCCGGCCGGTTCTCCGAGGCGCCGCTGGCCTACTCGTTGTCGGGCTTCGCGGCGCTCGTCTACATCGTGCTCACCGTGGCGCTCCTGCGGGGCGCGCGCGGACTGGCGCTGGCCGCGCTCGGCATCGAACTGGCCGGTGTGCTGATCATCGGCACCGCCAGCCTGGTGGATCCGTCGGCGTTCCCCGACGAGACGGTCTGGTCGGCGTACGGCAGGGGTTACCTGTTCATCCCGCTCGTGTTGCCGCTGGTGGGTCTCTACTGGCTGCTGCGCCGTCGGTGACGGCGGCCCGCGCGGCGTTATCGCCGTGCCCGCCGGGGCAGTGGCTGATCCCATGAGGGGCGTGGTGACCTTCCACCGCATCGACGACACGAGGACCAAGGTCACGCTCCAGATGGAGTACGACCCCGAGGGCTTCGTCGAGACCGCGGGCGACTGGCTCCAGATCGTCCGCATGCGCGTCACGAACGACCTCAACCGCTTCAAGGAGTTCATCGAGTCGCGAGGCCGCGAGACGGGCGGCTGGCGCGGCGACGTGCCGGGAGCGCGCCAGCGCGGCTCGACGTACGGCGGGGAGCAGTCGGTGCCGCCCGGCACTGTCGGCGGCGGCGGGGCGCCTCCCGGTGGCACGCTTCCGCCTCCCGGGCCGGTGCCGCCGCGTCCTCTTCTCTGACCGGAGCGTCATTCACCGACATCGCCCCCGGGCCCCGCGAGGTTCGGGGGCTTGCCATGGGTCAGGAATAAAACGCCCTTTAACTCCTGTTAGGCTGGTGATTCATCCCATGATTTGATGAACGGAGGATCTCCGGCGTATGAGCGTGCTCGCCCAAGAGTCCAGAGGCCGTACCAGCCCTCTCGCATGGCTGCTCGTGCTGGGGATCGTGCTCGCCGCGCTCAACCTGCGCACCGCCGTCACCAGCGTGGGGCCGCTGCTCGACGAACTCGCCGGCGCGCTCGGCATGACGAGCGTCGGCACCGGCGTGCTCACGACGCTGCCCGTGCTGGCCTTCGCCAGCGTCGGCGCGATCACCCCCACGCTGGCCAGGCGCGTGGGTGAGCACCGGTTGCTGCTGCTCGCCCTCGTCACGCTCGGCGTGGGCATGCTCATCAGGTCAATGGCGGGATCCGCCGAGATATTCCTGCTGAGCAGCGCGGTGGCGCTGTCCGGCGGAGCCGTCGGCAACGTGCTCATCCCGACGCTGATCAAGCGGCACTTCCCGGCCCGCACCGGGATCATGACCACCGTCTACACCACGGCTCTGGCCGCCGGCACCATGCTCGCCGCCGCCGCGACCGTCCCGATCGAGCGTGCGTCAGGCGACTGGCACGTCGCGCTCGGCGTGTGGGCGGCCCTGGCCGCCGTGGCCGCCGTTCCCTGGCTCGCGCTGCTGCGCAGTGAGCCGGAGCGGGACACGGGCGCCGGGGACGCGGGCATCCGCCGGATGGTCAGAAGCCGGCTGGCGTGGACGGTGGCGATCTATTTCGGCACCCAGGCGATGATCGCGTACATCATGTTCGGCTGGCTTCCCACCATCCTCATCGACGGCGGCTACACCACGTCGCAGGCCGGGCTGATCCTGGGAGTGTTCACCGCGCTGAACATCCCGGTCTCCATCGCCACGCCCATGGTCGCCTCCCGCTTCCGCGACCAGCGACCCGTCGTGGTGGGGCTCGTGGCGTTCTACGCGGCGGGGTTCCTCGGGTTGTGGTTCGGTCCCGCGTCCATGGCGCCGGCCTGGATCGTGCTGGTGGCCGTGGGCATGGGTTCGTTCCCGCTGGCGCTGATGATGCTGGCGCTGCGCACCCGCACCCCGGAGGCCACGGCCGGGCTGTCGGCCTTCGGGCAGAGCGCCGGCTACCTCATCTCGGGTGCGGGACCGCTGCTCGTCGGCGTGCTGCGCGAGGCCACCGGCGGGTGGGCGCTGCCGTACACGATGATTTTCCTGGTCCTCGTGGCGCAGCTCTGCACGGGCCTGTACGCGGGCCGCGACCGTTACCTGGAGGACGAGAGGCGACCCGCCGCGGCTGGGAAGATCGACGGATGAGATCCACTGTCGTCACCTTCCCGTCCGGCCGGGTCAGCGGCCGCTCGCGCATCGCGGGAGCCGTGCCGGTGGGGGACCGGCATGGCCTGGTCGTCGCCGAGACGCCCTTCCACCCCCTCGACCACACCTGGCCCGACCAGCCCGCCGATCGGGGCACGATCGCGGGCCTGCCGGTTCTCGACTGCGTCACAGGGGCCCAGTCGAGCACCGGCGAGGTGTTCGCCGGAGGGGACATTCCGGTGCGGCGCGGCGCCGAGGGGTGGGAGTGGCTGGTCCTGCACGTCACCTCGGAGCCGCTGCCCGTGGGCGTCGAGGTGGAGCTGGAGGTGGACGCCGGCTTCCGTGCGGGGCTCTCGGCCGGCCACACCGCCTGCCACCTGGCCGCGCTCGCCCTCAACGCGGCGCTGGCCGACCGCTGGCGCAAGGAGCCGGCGCTCGACGGGCTCGGGCGGCCCGACTTCGACCAGGCGGCGATCACCTCGTCACGGATCGTGCCGCGCGGCAGCGTGGACGTCTACCGCCTGGGCAAGTCGTTGCGGAAGAAGGGTTTCTCCGCCGAAGGGCTGGACCTGGCGCAGGTCACCCGGCACGTGAACGAGCGGCTCGCCGCCTGGGTGGCCGCCGGGGCGCCGGTCGCCGTCGACGTGCCGGGGCCGGAGCTGACGGCCCGGCGCACCTGGCGGTGCTCGCTTCCGGAGGGTGAGGCGTCCATCCCGTGCGGCGGCACGCACGTGAGCACCACGGCGGAGCTGGGGCGGGTCGAGGTCGCGTGCACGCTGGAAGAGGCGACCCTGACCATGCGCACCACCTGCGCCTAGCGAAGCCCTGCACGGCCGGCGTACGCGAGCGCGTCGGCGCGGGCGACCCCCGGGCGCTGCCGGCCACGATCGGCATCGACCTCGACGCGGTGCACCGCCGCACCAGGCCGGGCACGGACGAACCTGGCCTGTGGAGGCTGCGCCGCTCGCGGGTCCGCCCGCTGCGCGTCACCCTGTACGGGCCGCTCGGGCAGCTCCCGCTGGCCATGCACGCCAGAAAGGTCGTCGAGGTGGCGGCGTGGCGGCCGGGGCCGGTCACGGGGGGCGGCTGCTGTGGGGCCTGCTCGCCGATCCCGCCAACGGCGCCGCCGTGATCCTCGCGGACGCGGGCGTGGACCTGCCGGCACTCGTACGGGAGGCGGGCATCCCCACCCGCCGCGCCGCCTGACCGGTCAGCGGGCCTCGTTCGCCGCCGGCTCCAGATGGGCGATCTTGTCCGGGTTGGCGATGAGGTAGATCGTGCTGATCCTCCCCTCCGAGACCTCCAGCGAGATGACCGACACCACCCGCCCGGCCGCCGAGATGACCATCGCCGGGGCGTTGTTCAGCACCGCGGAGCCGAAGGAGACCCCCTCCGCCCGCGCCAGGCCGACCGAGCTCATGAAGCGGGCGAGGTTCTCGGGGCGGCTGATCGACACCAGGAAGCGGCCGACGTTCTCCGCCCCCGTGATGGTCCGCAGCGCGGCCCTGGCCTTGCCGCCGCCGTCGGTGACCATCGTGACCTCGTCGGCGAACATCGCGATCAGCGTGTCCAGGTCCCCCTCCGCCGAGGCGTTGACGAACCGCTCCGTCATCCGCCTGCGCTGCTCGCGGTCCACGTCGAACCGCGGCCGCTTCTCGCGTACGTGCTCGCGCGCCCGCCGGGCGAGCTGCCTGGTGGCCGGTTCGCTGCGTGCGATGATCTCCGCGATCTCGGCGAACGGCAGGTCGAACGCCTCCCGCAACACGAACACGGCCCGCTCAAGCGGCGACAGCGTCTCCAGGACCACGAGCAGCGCCAGCTCCACGGATTCGGCCAGCTCGGCCTGCTCGGCGGCGTCCGGGGCGGTGCTGATCGGCTCGGGCAACCACGGCCCGACGTACGACTCGCGCCGCGACTTCGCCCACCGCAGCCGGTCGAGGGCCAGCCGCGAGGTCACCCTGACCAGATAGGCCCTGGCGTCGTCGACGCCCGCCTCGTCCACCCTTGACCAGCGCAACCACGCCTCCTGGACGACGTCCTCGGCGTCGGCGACGCTGCCGAGGATCCGGTACGCGACCCCGGCCAGCAGGCTTCTGTGCTCCTCAAACGTCGACATGACGTCTAAGACGTATCACGAGTGCTTCGGTGTGACACGAGGGCTCCGGATCTCCTATACACTTGGTGATCGCAAGGGGCTATGGCGCAGTTGGTAGCGCGCCTCCATGGCATGGAGGAGGTCTGGGGTTCGAATCCCCATAGCTCCACAACATTGTTCAGGACCGGCCTTCGTCTGATGACGAGGGCCGCTTGCGTGTTCGGACGAGGTCCGGCCGCCGTTCGCGAGGTCCGGGACGGTCGGCGAAGCCTCCGGACCCCGCCGTCAGGGCGGGTCGAAGAGGGCGAGTTCGTCCCGGTGCGGAGCCTCGAAGAGGCGGGCCCACTCCTCCAGCATGTCCCGCGTGATCGGGACCGTGTCGCCGGCTCCGCTCGTGTTGCGCGACTCCAGGCGTCGGCAGAGCTCGTCGATCGGCGCCGCGAGATAACGCAACTCCACGGCCGCCCCAAGGGCCCGGGCGGCCAGCCGAAGCTCGTCGCGCTCGGCCCGCGACCAGAAGCCGTACTCCAGGACCACGACCTGACCGAGCCGCAGCAGCTCCTGGGCGTGCCGCCAGAGTTGCCGTTCCAGCCGGTCGCGGGCCCTGTCGTCGAAGAGGTCGAGGTCGAGGCGCGCCAGCCATTCGTCCGGGCACAGCCGCACGGCCGGGAGCTCGGCGGCCAGGCGACGGGCGAGCGTCGTCTTGCCCGCGCCCGGCAGGCCGCACACCAGGATCAACCGCCCCGCGCCAGGAGGGCGTGTCCGCGCTTCCCGCATAATCGGAGATGTCCTTCGCAGTGAGAGGTCAAGGAGTCCCATAAGTGGTGGTCATCGCTCCCGAGCGGTCGTTCGACGAAGCCGAGATCTTCGCACTCTACGATTCGGTCGGCTGGGGACCGTGGACACGTGACATCGCCAGGGTCTGCCGGAGCCTGGCCAACTCGCATCTCGTCATCACCGCCAGGGACGAGTCGGGGCGGCTCCTCGGCCTGGCGCGGACGGTGTCGGACGACGAGATGATCTGCTACGTCCAAGAGTTGCTGGTCGAAAAGGAGTTCCACGGTCAGGGCATCGGGCGGCGGCTGCTGGAGCACCTGAAGGAACGTTACGCGCACTGCCGCTATTTCATGCTGACCACCGACCACGAGTCCACGCGGGAAGGACCGGCCAACCACGCCTTCTACCGGCGTCTCGGCCTCATCGAGCACCACGAGCAGAAGTTGTCGGCGTTCGGGCTGAGGGTCGGGGACACCTGAGTGCTCCACCGGCCGCGTGCTGTCAGAGGTATGACGATCTTCGGCCCTGTCATCGACGTACCTGGACGTGTCCTGGGCCGCCACGGACGTCGGCAGCCCCGCGTGGCTCGCCATCGGGCGCGAGTACACCGAGGGGAGCGGGTTACGCTTCAGTAATGCCGGTGATGTCTCCGCGACCCCAACGTCTTGCCTATGTGGAACCCGCCCGGCAGGTGCACGGACACGTGGCGGCGGCCGTCGGGGCCCGTCGTGACCCGGAAACGCCGGTTGCCGAAACTGTGGCCGACGCCGCGCCGCGACAGGTTGATCCGGAACGGCCCCACCTTGATCGATTTTCTGTAGTGCCAGCCCAATGCCCCTCCTCCGGCTTCGTACGCTCATCCGGAAGAACGACCGGGCCGCCCGCGGGGTTCCTCCCGCCGGGCCGTGACCATCGGAAGGATCCGCGCTCATGATCGTGATCGCCCATCTGAGCGACATCCACGTCGGCGCCACGCCCGACGCCGTCGCGCGCGCCGACAGGGTGATGCGCTACCTGGACGCGCTGCCGTACGACCTCGACGCGGTGCTGGTGACCGGCGACGTCGCCGATCACGGGCTGGCCGAGGAGTACGAGCAGGCCGGGAAGGTGCTCACCTCGCGTCACCCCGTACTGACCGGGCCCGGCAACCACGACGTGCGGGCGGAGTTCCGCCGGGTCCTGCTCGGTGAGCAGCATCTGGTTGACGGGCCCGTCAACCAGATGCTCCGCACCGACCGCGCGATCTACGCCATGTGCGACTCGTCCATCCCCGGCGAGAACGCCGGGCGGCTGGAGGACGAGACGATCACCTGGCTCGAAGGAGTGCTGGACGGCGCCGACCGCCCGGTCTTCGTGGCGTTCCACCATCCGCCGGTGACGCTGCAGAGCCCGCCGCTGGACGGGATCAGGTTGCACCGGCCGGAGCGGCTGGAGGAGCTGCTCACCGGCCGTGCTGACGTGCCGGCCGTGCTGGTCGGCCATGCGCACATGCCGGCCGCCACCACGTTCGCGGGGCGCCCGCTGCTGGTCGCTCCCGGGGTCGTGTCCACGGTGAGGCTTCCGTGGGAGGGCGGCACGACGTTCGACACCTGCATCGACTACGACCTGCCGCCGGCGCTCGCGTTCCACGTGCTCGACGGCGAGGGCCGGATGACCACCCACTACCGCCTCGTCCCGTAGCCGCACCGCGCGGTTCACGTCAGGGGAAGGTGACGTGTTGAGAGCTGTCCTGCGTCACCGATTGCAGGTCGACACATGCCAGTACGGGTCCCAGATCACGTTGGTGCTCCGGCCGCCCGCGTACCTTGCGATGATCTCTCTTTGCTGGTTGCGGAAGTTCACGGTCAGCGACCCGTGATTATGTGTGTCCCATTCCCCTTTGAAGTTTTCCAGCGTGAAACGGCCGCAGCCGCTGAATCGCCAGATGTGGTAGCGCCCCGGAGTTCCTTCCTGGATGGTGCAGAACGCATCACCGCATTGAGCCTTTCCGCGTAACGGATCACGACCTTGTGTGATCACATCTTCGGTTAGGTGTGGCGTCCGTGTTCGAGACGGAGGAGGACGAGGGCCGCCCGGGTGATCGCGCCGATTCGCCAGGGGTCGAG
>NZ_JBDPMJ010000040.1:0-57038 GCF_039880665.1 Nonomuraea sp. B5E05 | reverse complement strand
TCGCACTTACGAGGTGCCTTCCTGGGCTGGCTGATTGAAGCGTAGAGAACTCCAATCTTCCCAGTTCAGAGGGCACCTCGCCGCATTTCACAACACCAGCATCAGATTTCAAACCGTGGATCCAGGCCTGAGAGAACCTCTGACTCGACGAGAGCCTTGTGACGCGGACGGATGCTGCCCATCGGCGCGAGTAAGGCTCGGCTACCAGTTACGCTGAAGGTGCAACACAGGCGCCTGCGACGGAGGGAGTTGAGCGACGGTGAGCGTGGACCTCGAACACGAGCCCATTCATGACCTCGCCCGCCGGGTCATCCGGTTGGCCGAGGAAACCCAGCACGCCGCTCAAGTGCTCGAACGCCGTCTGGAAGCGCTGGAACGCCGCTCCGAAGCCGCTGGCAGAGCCGAACGCATCCTGAGCATCGCCGCCGGCATGCGAACTCACCTCGGTCGAGACCGACTGTCCGTTGAGGATCTGTACGACCCGGACACCGGCCTTCCCGTATGATCATCGATTCCAGCGCAAGCCCCTGCTCTTCAAAGGTGAGGACTTCCCTCACACCGACATCACCCCCGCACAGCCCTGACAGCCAGCAATCCCCTTGCCCCGAGTGTGATCACTGGAATTCTCTCCGGGAGTATCGTGTCCTGCTGTGACTCGCCGCCCCCATGACGATCATCTGGATGAGCTGGCGCTGCCCGACCCACCACCCGCCGGAGCCGAATGGATCCACGCGTTCCGCCGCTGGGCCGGATGAGAGCACGAGCGAATACCAGTACTACGAGTTCCTGGCCATCGACTGAACCGGTGGGGTTGTGGCTGTTGTGGCCGCAGCCGGCCTGGTGGGCGCGCAGCCGTGCGCCAGGCCTGGGAATGGGCGGCTCCCATTAAGGCGTAGCCGACAATTCCGATACCCGAACTCGTCGTCATGTGAAAGGTCCCTCACTGTCTCTGCTCCGGAGTCAGGACGTGTCGGGTCCGGTCCCCGAGCCAGGCCGCTTCGAGGATCGCGGTCAGGCTGGCGGTGTCGGTCGGGCCTGGATGGTTCTGGATCAAGCGGGTGACACCACTGGCCATCTCCGCGAAGCGTGGGAGGTCGGCGCGTGCCACGCCAATGTCCGCCAAGGTAGTAGGGATGCCGATGTCGGCAAGGAGCCCGTCGAGCCAGGTGAGGAACGTATCCGCGGCCTCGGCATCCGAGGCGTCGGTCACGTCGAGCCCGCACACCCCGGCGAGGATGGCCAACCGGTCACCGATGGCATCCCTGGCCGCGTCCAGCGCGTAGGGCAGCAGCAGCCCGACGCCCAGGCCGTGCGGTGTGTGGGTGGCTGCGCCGATGGGGTACTGGAGGGCGTGCGGAGCCGCGTTTCCTGCGTGGGAAAATGCGAGCCCGGCCAGCATGGACCCATAGGACATGTCCGCGCGCGCGTCCTTGTCGCCTCCGTCCCTGACGACATGGGGCAAGCTGCGGGCGATCCGCTCCGCGGCCAGGAGCGCGTAGTGATCGGTGATCGGGTTGCGGCCGAGGAAGACCTGCTCCACCGGATCGCGTGGTCCGTGGGCCCGGGGTCGCGCGGTGTAGCTCTCCACCGCGTGACAGAACGCGTCGATGCCTGAGTGGGCAGTGACGGTCGCAGGGCAGGTGTAGGTGAGCTCGGGGTCGACGATGGCGAAGTCGGGCACGATGTGGACGCTGGAGACCCCCACCTTCAGCTCGCGGTCCGGGTCGGTCAGCACCGAGACGGGCGTGAGCTCGGAGCCGGTGCCTGACGTCGTCGGGACCGCGACGAGAGGAATCGTCGGCCCCGGCACCTTCGACTCGCCGTAGAAGTCGCGCGGCGTCCCACCGTGGCACCGGATGACGCCGACGATTTTGGCGAGGTCGATCACCGTGCCACCCCCGATGGCGAGGATTACGTCGGCGTCCACCTCTGCGGCGGCCGAGACGGCCAGGGCGACATCGGCGAGTGGCACGTCCGGAGTCGCGTCGGCGAACACCCCGACGACTTCGACCTTCTCCCGCACGGCGGCCACGATCTCGGCCACGCCCGGCTGCCCCAGAATAACCCGGTCGGTCACGATGAGGACTCGCGAGCCACACTCGGCCACCACTCGTGGGATGTTCTGCGCGACCCCTTCGCCCACTATCAGCTGGCGTGGTCCGCGGACGGTCTCAAGCATGTCAGTGCCTCTCTGGAACGTCGGCGGTGATTTGCTGGGCGGACGTCCAGGTCACCTGCGAGACCGGGACGGCGTCGGCAAGGTTGGCTGCCGGGTGGCGCAGGCGCGCGCGCCGGGCTCCCAGACTCGGTCGTGCCCGGGTGCCGGCGGATCCGTACCGGCCATGGCCCGGGTCCCGCCCCACGGGTGGAGGCCGGTCAGGTCATGTGTGCACAGGGCGCGGTGATCCTCGGCGGGCACCAGGAGCAGCAGGCCGGTCACGGTAGGTCGATCGCCGCGTAGGTGACGTCGAGGTACTCAAGGATGCCCTCGTGCGATCCCTCCTTGCCGATCCCGGACTGCTTCACGCCTCCGAACGGAGCTGACGGGTCCGAGATCAGACCACGGTTGATGCCGACCATCCCCGTCTCCAGCCCTTCGGTGAACCGGAGCGCCCGCTGGAGGTCACGGGTGAAGACGTATCCGACCAGACCGTGCTCGGTGTCGTTGGCCTTCGCCATTACCTCGTCGTCGGACGTGAACGAGATGATCGGCGCCACCGGGCCGAAGATTTCCGCCTCCAGCATCCGCGCGTCTTCGGGCACGTCGACGAGGACCGTGGGCGGGTAGAAGTAGCCTGGCCCATCTGGACGCTCGCCGCCCACCAAGACACGGGCGCCGCGATTGACCGCGTCGGCGACGAGCTCGTCGATCTTCGTGACCGAGGCCTCGTCGATCAACGCCCCGACGTCCACGCCGTCGTCGAGACCATGACCCACCGAGAGCGCGCCCATCCGCTTGGCGAAGCGCGCCGTGAACTCCTCGCGCACCGGCTCCTCGACGTAGATTCGGTTGGCCGCGATGCAGGATTCCCCGATGTTGCGCATCTTGGCCACCATGGCACCGTCGAGCGCGACGTCCAGGTCCGCGTCGGCACACACGATCAAGGCCGCGTTGCCGCCCAGTTCCATGGAGGTGCGCAGCACGTTGTCCGCCGCCTGTCGTAGCAGCACGCGCCCGACTTCGGTCGACCCGGTGAACGAAAGCTTGCGGGTCCGACGGTCGGCCAGCAGTGCTGAGACCACCTCGCCGGCACGCTTGGTTGTCACGACGTTGACGGCGCCCGGGGGAACGCCGACCTCCTCCATGATGCGGGCCAGGAACAGCATGGTGAGTGGCGTCTGGGCGGCCGGCTTGGTGATGGTCGTGCAGCCCGCCGCCAGCGCAGGAGCGATCTTGCGGGCACCCATGGCCAACGGGAAGTTCCAGGGCGTCACGAAGACGCACGGTCCGACCGGCTTCGGCACGGTGAGGATGCGATATCCACCAGCGGGAGCGGTGTTGTAGCGCCCCTCGACGCGCACCGCCTCCTCGGCGAACCAACGGAAGAACTCGGCGCCGTAGGCCACCTCTCCCCGAGCCTCGGCGAGCGGCTTGCCCATCTCGAGCGTTATCAGCCGGGCGACCTCCTCGGAACGCTCGGTCAGTGCCCGGTATGTCGCGGTCAACAACTCTGACCGTTTTCGCGGCGGGGTCGCCGCCCACTCCGCCATTGCCTTGCTCGCCACGTCCAGAGCGGCAAGCCCGTCAACGACGTCGGCGTCCGCCACCTCGGCGATGGTCTTGCCGGTGGCCGGGTCCTCGACGACAAAGGTGGCTGCGCCGGCGGCCTCGCGCCAGGCGTCGCCAATCCGGAGCCGCCGGTGCTCGGGGGCCAGGACGTTCATCGGGTCACTCATTGCGTCGCCTCCTGTGATGTTCTTGGTGATGTCCGGCGTGACCTCAGCGATCGCGCCTCGCGCGTTGACGAACGGGTCACTCGACCTCGTCGGGCTCGAGGTTGCCGAGCGGGTCGAACGTGGCCTTGGCTGCAGGGCGACGCCCCGCGCCACCGATCGCCTTCTCGCGGCCATGGCTGCTTCAGCGTCGTCAGGCCGTGCTCACCGGTGACGGTCCGCCGAGGCTCGCTTGCCACGTGCCGGCGCATGTTGACGTAGCCGCCCTGCGCGGTTACCTCCCGGCCTCGGACAGTGCCAGCCCGGTGCCCGCATCGAACAGGTGCGCACGGTCCAGGTCGACCGTGACAAGCAGCCGCTCGCCCGGCGTACCGGTAACGGTGGTTCGTGCCTTGACCTTGAGGATCTCCGTCCCCACTCGGACGTCGACCACCGTTCGGTCACCGAGCGGCTCAAGGCCGTAGAGCTCACCCGACAACGACGCGTCCCCACGCTGCTCGACGGACAGGTCCTCCGCGCGCAGGCCCAGCAGCAGCGGACGACCGTCCTCAGCCGTGGTCCAGCGGGGCCGCGGCAGGGTCCAGCCTTCCGCCCCGACCAGACGATCTCCCTCGGCGTGGCAGGCGAGCAGGCTGATCGGCGGGCTCCCGACGAATCCCGCGACCCACTGGTTGGCTGGACGCTCGTACACCTCGGTCGGCGTTCCGACCTGTTGCACCTTCCCCTCCTTGAGGACCGCGACCTGGTCGGCCATGGACAGGGCCTCGACCTGGTCGTTGGTCACGTAGACGAAGGTTGCTCCGAGGCTGCGATGGATGCGGGTGAGCTCGGTGCGCATCTCGACGCGGAGCTTGAGGTCGAGGTTCGTCAGCGGCTCGTCCATGAGAAACGCGCGTGGGCGACGGACCAGCGCCCGGGCCAGGGCGACACGCTGCATCTCACCGCCCGACAACTGCGCCGGACGACGCTGCAGCAGACGTTCGATGTGCAGCAGGCTCGACATCTGCTCGACGGCAGCGGCGATCTCGCTCGAAGAACAGCGGCGTGCCCGCAGCGGCGAAGCGATGTTCTCGTACGCCGTGTGTCGCGGGTAGAGGGCGTAGTTCTGGAAGACCATGGCCAGGTCGCGGGCGGCCGGGGCGTCACCGGTCGCGTCCCTCCCGTCCAGATGCACCGACCCGGCGTCAAGCTTCTCAAGGCCGGCGATCGCTCGCAGGGTCGTCGTCTTGCCTGCCCCGGAGGGTCCGAGCACGACGAAAAACGATCCGTCCGGCACGTCCAGCGTCACCCCGTCCAGGGCCTGGACATTACCGAAGGACTTGCACAGCCCATGCACTGCCACGGTTCCCATCAGGCCACCAGCTCTTCCGTGCTCACGTCGTAGACCGCCGGGGTCCCGCCGGTGTGCCGCAGCCCGACCGGTGCGTCAGCGGCGAAACGGACAGTCGGCGGCATCCGAACCCGTACGTCGCGCCGGCCTCCGTGGTCGACCACGTAGATGATTTCGTCGCCCAGCCACTCCGCCGAGACCACGCGGGCCGGGACCGAACGTTCCGCCCCTGGTTCTGTGACTTCCAGCGCCTCCGGCCGGACGCCTGCGACCATGCGACGGTCGCGCGGCAGGCCTGGCGGTGGCGTGAGGACCAGTCCGCCCTGACTGCGCAGCTTCCCGTCGGCCACCTCCACCTCGATCAGGTTCATCGGCGGGGAGCCGATGAATGCGGCGCAGAAGAGACTCGCCGGGCGGTCGTAGACTTCCAGCGGCGTGCCGATCTGCTCGACGCGGCCCTTGTTGAGGATGGCGATTCTGTGACCGAGCGACATGGCCTCGACTTGGTCGTGGGTGACGTAGACCATCGTCGTCCCCAGCTCCCCCTGCAGGTGCTTGATCTCCGTGCGCATGTCCGCCCTCAGCTCCGCGTCCAGATTGGTGAGAGGTTCGTCCATGAGGAATGCGCGCGGTCGTCGTACCAGGGCGCGAGCAAGCGCGACGCGCTGCTGCTCCCCGCCGGACAGCCGGCGCGGCCGCCGGTCCAGGAGCGGACCGAGCCGCATCAGCCGGGCGGCCTCGTCGACCCGCTCGCGCACCTCCGCCTTGGGCAGTCCCTCGGCCCGCAGTGGGAACGCCAGGTTGTCGCGGGTTCTCAGATGCGGGTAGAGAGCGTAGAACTGGAACACCATGGCGATGTCGCGCTCGGCGGGCGGCAGGTCGTTGACCAGCGTGTCGCCGATGCGGATGTCGCCCGTCGTCTGCCTCTCCAGGCCGGCTATGGCCCGCAGCGTGGTCGTCTTGCCGCAACCCGAAGGGCCGAGCATCACGAACAGCTCGCCGTCGTTGATGGACAGGTCCACGTGGTCAACTGCGACCGTCCCGTCCGGGTAGCGCTTGTGCAGGGCGGTCACCTCGATCCCCGCCATCAGCGTCGCACCGCCCCGAGTGTCACACCGGCGACGAGGTGCTTGCGCACCAGGTAGGCGAAGACGAGCACCGGTAGGGCGAACACCACGGAGGCGGCGGCCACGAGACCCCAGTCCACGGTGGTTCCACCGATGAGGCCGGCGATGGCGGGTGGGGCCGTCCGCACGTTGTCGCTGGAGGTCAGGAAGATGGCGAACACGAACTCGTTCCACGAGAAGATGAGTGCGAAGACCGCCGTCGCGGCGATGCCGGGCAGGAGGAGGGGAAGGGTGAATCGCCAGAACGCCTGCAAGCGGGTGTAGCCGTCGAGCATGGCGGCATCCTCGTACTCCGCGGGCACCTCGTCGACGAACCCCTTCATCATCCAGATCGTGAACGGGACGTTGAACGCGGCGTAGATGAGGATCAGGCCGAGCTTGGTGTCGATGAGTCCGACTTGGCGATACATGAGGAAGATCGGGATCACGACCACCACGGGCGGCATGAAGCGCGTGGACAGGATGAAGAACAGTTGGTCCTTCTTGGCCTTCATGGCGAAGCGTGAGTAGGCCCAGGCCGCCGGGACTCCCAGCACGGTGGCCAGCGCCGTGGAGGCCCCGGCGACCATGACGGAGTTGAGAAACGAGACGGACAAGGTCGAACGGCCGCCGCCGGAGGCGACGAACACGTCCTTGAAATGGTCCATGGTGACCTTGAAGTCGAAGAACTTGGCCGGGATGGCGTAGACGTCCCGGTTCTCCTTGATGGACGTCTCGATCATCCACAGCACCGGGAAGAGCATCACGACGGCCAGCACGGTCAGCAGCGCGACCTCCAGCGCGGAGCGGCCCCGGCCGCTGTAGCGGCGCGCGGGGGACGTGCGATCCCGGGCAGGACGTGCGGACACGGCCTCGTCGACGGAGACTGCCATCAGTCCTCCTTGAGCTTGTTCAAGTAGCGCAGGTAGAGCTGCGTAAGGACGATGACGACGAGGATCATCAGGATCCCGTACGCCGAGGCGGTTCCGGTGTTGAAGCCCAGGAACGCGACCTTGTAGACGTGGAACGACAACGTCTCGGTGGAGACCCCCGGACCTCCGCTGGTGAGGATGTAGACGAGGTCGAACAGCCGGAAGGCCTCGATGGCTCTGAACAACACGGCGATGAGGAGCAGCGGCCACACCAGCGGAAGAGTGATGGTGCGGAACCGGAACCACTCGGACGCCCGATCGATCGAGGCGGCCTCGTACAAGTACTTGGGAACCGCGGTCAGGCCCGCAAGTGCGATGAGCATGATGAACGGTGTCCACTGCCAGGTGTCGACCAGGATCAGGGAGATCAGTGCCGTTCGCTGCCCGGTGAGCCACTCCACCTGCCCCAGGCCGAGCGAGCCGAGCATGCTGTTGATCACGCCGAATTGCGCGTCGAGCATGAATCGCCAGAACAACCCGACCACGACCGGCGACAACATCATCGGAACCAGGAACAGAGTGGTCAGCAGTCCCCGCCCGTGCGTGCGCCGTGAGATCAGGTAGGCGATGGCGAAACCGAGCACGGTCTGCAGGGCGACCGCGCCGACCACGTAGATCAACGTCGTCAAGGCCCTCTGGTGGACCTGCTCCGAAGCCAGGATGGCGGTGTAGTTCCCGAACCAGACGAAATGGGCGGGCCCTCCGCGAGTGGCCGAGTAGTCGGTGAAGGACAGGTACAACGCCCACAGCAACGGGAACACCGACATCGCGAGCAACAGCAGCAGCGCGGGCGAGGTGAAGGCCACGGCGAGCCCGCGATCGCTCAGGCGGCGGGACCGACCCCGTGCAGGCGGTGTCGCGGACGCCGCCTGCCCGGGGTGGTCGGTCGTCAAGGGGGCGGAGTCACTCACAGTCCGCCGCCGCCCTTGCCGCCGCTGGAGTCAAGCACGCTCTGCTGCTCCTTGGCGATGTCGTCGAGCGCCTCCTTGGGCGTCTTCGCGCCGTTGAGAGCCGCGTTCACGTTGGTGTTCTCGATGTCGACGAGGCGCGCGTACTCGGGCATGTTCCACATGTCCCGCATCCGCGGAACCGAGTCGGTGTACACCTGGTTGAACGGCGCGGCATCGAGGAACTCGGGCGACTCCAGGGCGTCCGTACGCGATGGCACGCCACCGGCCGCGGCCCACTGCTTCTGGATGTCAGCCTGCTCGAACCACTTCATGAAGTTCAGGGCCTCCGCCTGGTTCGCCTCGGGAGAGTAGGCCGACACGTGCATCCCCATGCCGCCGAGAGGCACCAGGTTCGTCTTCTGACTCGGCAGGGTGGCGAAACCCAGCTTGTCGAGGATCTGCTCCCGCGTGGTGCCGAGGGTCGACTGCTTCGGGTCGAGCAGGCCGCCGCTCGCGGCGATCCAGTTGAACGCGATGCATGCCTTGCCCTGGGCGACCGCCGCGTTCACCTCGTCGATGAACCAGTTGCCTGAGCCCTTGGCGGTCAGCGGCTTCATCTTGTTGACCAGGACGTCCATCGCCTCCTGGCCCGCAGCGTCGTTGAGGACGCCGTCGATCTTGCGCGTCTTGGGGTCCCAGAGGTTGCCGCCGTAGACGCCGTTGACCGTGTTGTAGGTTACGGCCGCGGCGTCGGAGCCGTTGGCCTGGTGGAAAGCCAGCCCGCTGACGCCGGGGTTGTCCGCCTGGCACTTCTCGGCGACTGAGATCATCTCGTCCCAGCTCTGCGGTGGCTTGTCACCGATCAGGTCCTTACGGTAGATCATCGTCCAGGTGTCGCCGAGCAGCGGCAGTCCGTACAGGCTGGCGTTCTCGTCGCGTTTCCCGGTCTCCGCCTGGGGGAACTGGCCGTAGGCCGCCAGGAGATACGGGTCGTAGGCATTGACGTCGATGTTCTTCTTGACGAAGTCGGTGATGTCCAGGATGTTGCCGTTCGTCACGGCCTCGCCGATGTGTTGCGAGTCCAGGATCGGGATGTCGAAGTCGGTCTTGTGCGCGGCGAACTGGGTGAACATCGCGTCGTGCCAGTTCGCGTTCGGCACGGTCTTGACCTTGACGGTCACGTTCGGCCGCTCCTTGGTGTACTCCGCGTTCGCGAAGGCTTCCAGCGCGTGGGCGGGGGGCCAGTCAAACCAGATGAAGCTGAGGGTCAGCGGATCCTTGGTGAGCTCCGGGATGGTCGCCGGTGCCTTGGGGGCGCTGTCGTCCTGGCCGCCGCCGCAAGCCGCCACGGCCGTGGCCACCAACATGGCCGCCGTCGCCAGCCGCACCTTTCGCCCGGGAACGGACAGTCGTCCTCTTCGCTTGGGATACCGCATCTTCTTGCCTGCTTTCTGGGCGGGGACTTCTGGAGCCTTGCTGCGTGCTTCGCCGAGCGGTTGCCGGCTTGTTCAGGCGGATCGCCGGCTGTCGCAGGGGCTGACCCGCAGACCGGAGTCACGAGTACGCCGCGACGTGATGGGGCTTCAAGCAGTCGAAAATTCGGTCCTTGTGCGGCCCGGTGGCGAACCGAGCAGGACGTCGAGCATGCTCATGGAAGCTCCAACTGATCGAAGCGGAGCGATGGCGGACGGTTCCCCGATGGATGAGGGATGGCTGGCATCCGCCACCTTTCCTATACGATCCGATGGGGAGCGTCAACATCCCGCAGTATGGCGACCGATGACAACAGGTTCCCGAAGACGCAAGAAAGGACCTCACGTCACGATGGACGACGAAGCCGTGATCGCGCGGCGCCGTGAGGCCATGACGGACGGAACGCCGCCGCGAAGATCTCGCGGCCGGCTTGCCGACGAGGTGTACGACACGCTGCTCGGACAGATGATGTCGCTACGGATAGAGCCTGGCTCCCGCGTCACGATCGATGTCCTGGCGCGAGAGCTGGGGGTCTCACAGACGCCGATCCGAGACGCTCTGAACCGCATGGAGGCCGAGGGCCTGGTCGTGCGTGTGCCCCATGCCGGCTATCGCATTCCCTCCCAGATCACCCGTCACCGATTCGAGGACATGCTTGAGGTCCGCCTGCTCCTCGAGCCGGCAGCGGCGCGCAGATCCGCTGAACGCGCATCCTCGGAGCAGGTGGCCGGCATGCGACGAATGCTGGAGGACATGGCGGAGCTGGAGGGGGGCAAGGGGCCCATGGCCTATGGCGCCTTCGGGCTGCGCGACGCCGCTTTTCACGATCTCGTCGCCCTGAGCGCGGAGAACCAGGTCATCCGCGAAGCACTCGCTCGCCTGCACACGCACGTGCACCTTTTCCGGCTTCACCGCGACGCCCAGGTCACTCACCTGGCCATGGCCGAGCACGAAGAAGTTCTGGCCGCGATCGCCGCGCGTGACCCCGACGCCGCCGCCTACGCCATGCGTCGGCACATCCTGCTGTCCGGCGAGCGGTTCCGGCGGTTGTTCGACGAGGCCGAGGGCGCGGACGGAATGGCGGCAGAGGCTTGACGGGCGGGCCGGGTCGAGGAATGCTAACTCAATCCGATCGGATCGGATTGGATCCACCTCATCCGTCCCAGATGCGAGGAGAAGTAGGTGCCCAGAGCGCTGCTCCTGACCGGCGACGCCGCCGAGGAGCTCGACACCATGTATCCCTACTATCGCGTGCAGGAGGGCGGCTGGGACGTTGACGTCTCGTCACGGACGATGCGTGACGTTCAGCTGGTCATCCACGAGTTCGACCCCAACTCCGACGCCTACGTGGAGAAGAACGGCCGAAAGCTGCCGGTGGACGTGCCCTGGGCCGAGGTCGACGTCGAGCGCTATGACGCCCTCATCATCCCTGGGGGACGTGCTCCCGAGTGGATCCGGGTCGACGCCGACGTCAGGCGCATCACCGAGCACTTCTTCGCGCGCAATCTCCCGATCGCACTGGTGTGCCACGGCGCGCAGGTGCCGGCCGTGTACGGGCTGCTGAAAGGGCGGAAGACGGCGTGCTTCCCCCCCATCACCGGTGACATGGAGAACGCGGGCGCGACGGTCATCGACGCTCCCGACGTCGTGGACGGCAACCTCGTCTCCTGCCGGGGGTGGCCCGACATGCCGCAATTCGGCAGGGCGATGATGGAGGTCTTCTCGAAGTCCATCAACTCCGCATCGGCATGAGCACGCCTGGCCTGTCCCGGTGACGGCACTTCGGACCGTCACAGTCGACGGCTCCCCCGTCCACGTCCTGGAGAGCGGCACCGGGCCCGCGGTGCTGATGCTGCACGGCTCCGGACCTGGTACGACCGGATCCGGCGCCTGGGCGACGACGGCACAGGCGCTGGGCACGTCCTGGCACCTGGTGGCTCCTGATCAGGCGGGGTTCGGCCGTACACCAATCCCGACGGGCTCCAGGGGTGGGCTCCGGCTGTGGACGGAGCAGGCCGCGGGCCTGATGGATGCTCTCGGTGTCGAGCACTACGCCGTGGTGGGCCACTCCATGGGCGGTGCCGTGGCGCTGGCGTTGGCGGCCGCGCGTCCCCAGCAGGTCACCCGTGTCGTGGCGGTCTCGACGATGGGCGCCCCCGGGGCGCCGCTGTCCGCCGAACTCGACGCGGTCTGGGCCGCCCCCGCCGACCCGATCGGGGCACGAGACATGTTGAGTCGTCTCGTCCTCGACCAAGCGCTCGTGACCGAGTCGGCCGTCGCCGCCCGTGCAGCTGCGATGCGAGCGGGAGCGGCCGCATTCGCGTCGTTGTTCCCTCCGCCTAGGGCACGTTGGGCCGACGACCTCACCCTCTCGGCGCAAACGCTGGCAGGGGTCCGCGCGCCCGTGCTGCTCGTCCACGGCGCCGAGGACCGAGTCACCCCGCTCGGGACGGCAGCCCTGCCCCTGCTCGAACACCTGGCCGATGTCCGTCTGTACGTGCTCGGCCGATGCGGGCACGTGCCGGCGCTCGAACACCCGCACGACTTCAGGCAACTCCTGTCGTGCTTCCTCGGCCGGGAACGAGGTCCCTAATTGCTGCGACAGGTCCGCAGCCCGTGCTCAAGCTACGGACTCATAAATTGGGGAGCAGTCGGTCTGTCAATCCCCTCAAGGCGTAGAGACGGTCCTATGCCACAGCAGCCCTCAGCGGGGCCGTTGACGCTTGCCTCTCAGGGGCATTCACAACTTTCAGAACAGACCGCGCATGGGCATCGCGCCTTGCTGGGCGACCGGTGCCGATATCGCCCTGCAGTGTCTCCGCCACGGCGGCGGGAACCGTTACCGGACGGACGGTTTCACCAGGCCGGCGTTGTAGGACAGGACCACCACCTGGGCGCGGCTCCTCAGCCCCAGCTTGCCCATGATCCTGTTGAGGTGTGTCTTGACGGTACCCTCGCTGACCGACAGCCGTTCGGCGATCTCTCTGTTGGACAGGGCGTGGCCGACCAGGCGTAGCACCTCGGTCTCGCGGGTGGTCAGGCGGTCGAGTTCCGGAAGGAACGCGGTCGTCGGCGGGTCGGTGAACGCCTCGATCAACCGTTTGGTGGCCGTGGGTGAGAGCAGGACGTCGCCGGAGGCGACGGTGTGGATGGCGGCGATGAGCCGCTGGGGCGGTGTGTCCTTGGGCGGTCACCCAGCCGGCGACGGTGAAGCCGTCGTGCTGCCGCAGCGCCGTCCTGCGACCTCGGGCGTCAGTGACGGTGACCGTGGGGGTTGCGCCGTCGGGCGGGTCCACGGCCACCCAGTCGCCGCCGTAGCTGGTGGTGACGCGCCGCTTCTCCTGGGCGTCGTTGCTGCCCGTGAGGAAGCGGCGCACGGTTTCCCGGTTGAGCCCGTCGTAGGAGTACGTCATCTGCGACTCGACGTCGCCGGGCGTGCCGACGCCGAAGAGCGCGGGCTCCGGCTCTCCCTCGGCGTAGTAGAGATGGTAGGAGCGGGCGACGGCCGCGTGACCCCCGACGGATGTACGAGCGAGACCACTTAGTCGTGGTGGTCCCAGCGGTTGCCGGCGCCGGGGGCAACGTGGCCGCAGGCGCTACCGCCCCCCGCAGGACCGAGCGACAGTGACGTTCTCGAACGAGCTCTCCGTGGATGCGTAAAGCCCGACGCCGCCGCTGCGCACAACGGTGTCGCGACCCTTCAGGATCTGAACGCCGTTCAACGTCACGGTGATGCGGTCGCCGTGAATCGCCGCACCCAGTCGCACGGGACCTGTCAACGGGTTGCTGATGGATGCCGTGGCCACTGTGACGGGACCCGACGCGTGAGCCTCGCGGATGATGCTCGCGTACTGGGTTCCGTTGCTCGTCTTGCCGACGTGGATCCGATACCCGTACGCGTCCGTGGTGTCTCGCAGCGAGATTCCCGCGTTACCGACGGATCCGTCGATCGTGACCGTGGTCTCCACGACATAGTCGCACGCCTCGGAGAAGCGCGTCGGCAGTGTCGAGTCGGCCAGTACGTGCGCCCGGCCACCGGCAGGCGTGAGGCGCAACTTGCCCGAGGCGACGGACACGGACCCTGTCATTCCTCGCCAACTGGCCTGATCGAGCCCTTCCCTGATCACGATGTTGTCGAAGGTCGCGGCCCGCCGATGCGTGAAGGCGGCGGCACCACCCGTCGGCAACTGTCCGTCGTCCGCGGAGATCGACGTATCGCCGGCTTTGGCGCTCAGATGCTTCCCGATCGCGGATACGACCAGCTTGTGCGGGACGTTGGCGCCGATCGGCAGTGCGGTCTCCGCGAGAACCGTGGTCGTCGAGTTGTATATCTTCACGAGCTTCAGCGTCGCTCCCGACGTGGAGTTGAGCACTTCGGCCCGGTAGTAGTTGCGGGAATCGTGGTAGCGGAACGCGAGACCGGTACGGGCGGTCGTCTGGCCGCGTACCCCGGGAACGATGTCCGCGGCCATGACCACGTCATCGGGTACGTCCTGCAGCGCCGCGAACGACACCATGTCCGCAGTCGAGGTCTGTGCCAGTTGCGTGTCAGGCTGTGCGCCGGTCAGCGCCCAGGTCCCCTGGACCGGCGTCCAGCCGCCAAAGGATCCGTTGAAGTCATGGACGGTGCGGTCCAGGGCGGCATCGTCGAACTCGTCGTTGAGCACGGGTGCCGGGGCAAAGTGTTCGTCGAGTGACACGGTGATGAGGTTGCCCGTGCGGGTGAACGCGATCGGGGTGTCGTTCACCGTCACCGCGTTCGCGTTCGGCGCGTTGATGGAGAGCGTGCCGGTGAACGGGTCCCCAAGCGAGATCCGGGCGGTCGTGCCGCGCAGTTCCACACTGATATCGGACACCGGTGCGGATGCGCTGATAACGGTGTTGTCGTGGTCGATCAGCGACGACCCTCTGGTCAGCGCGTATCTGGTAAGCCCGCCGCCCGAAGCACGCTCGAGGTACGCGGTCTCGGCGTTGGTCGTGGCGGCCCCGAACACCCTCGACGAGGGAGTCGCCTCGCGCGAAAGGTAGAAGCGTCCGGTCGCGTCCGGCAGGGCGATCTCCATCGCCGTCGCCACGGAGTGACTCACCCCGGGCATGGCGATGCGCTTCGCCGTCACCGAGGGCGCCGCGCCGGCCTCGCCGGGAACCACGACCGTGTCCAGTCCCGTCGGCCCGGTGGAGGACCAGTCGTACGACAGGTAGTCGACGTCGGTGAGTACCTGCTCGCCGACGCGTACGGCGCCATTCTTGTGGACCCTGGGGGTTACCGCGGCGCCGGCCGTTGCCACCGGGATGAGCTGCACGCCGGCAACGGGTGCGGCTCCGGGCACGGTGTCGAACCCGACCGTGGCGACCTTCGTCGTGCGGTTGACGGTTACCGGATCACCGGGGAAGTGCCAGAGCTGCCGGTACTTGTGCGCGGCGGTGTCACCGGTGAGGTCGTCGGAGACCACCCAGAAGCCGGGCTTGACGAAGTAGACCGCGCGATCGTGCGCGACCGGCCGGTAGCCCATCGCCGCACCACGGTAGATGTCGAGGCCCGCGTTCGAGCGCCACAGCGACGTTGTGCGGGGGACGCCGGCGGTCTGCGGACGTCCGTCGACCTCGATGGTGTTGTGCGCCTCGGTGGTACGGCGCATCCAGTCGTTCGTCGGAGTCGCGCTGTAGTCCCCCACCCCGGAGTCGACGATCAGCGGACGCCCGTACGCCGCCATCACCAGGCTGAGGTCGTCCGGATGCCGATGCGAGGCGGTGTAACTGGAATTCTGGTTGTTGATCAGCATGTACCGGGCATCGGCGTCCCACCCGGAACGCTGAACCGCGAAGCTGATCGGAAACACCGTGGACGACAGCGTCGGGGCGGTCCCCTGCGTTCGGCCGGAGGCGACCCAGGTGAAATCGGGCCAGGAGTTGCGTACACCGCTCCTGCGAATGGCCGACGTACCCGCGTAGTTGTTCGGCGTGTCGCCGATCGCCGCGGGTTCAAGATTCGGCTGACGGGTCGCGAACAGCGAATCCGCGATCCAGTCCGCCCCCTGGACGAGCGACTCAGGAACGGTTCGCCCGTTGGCATCCGCGACTGCTATGACGGAGTTGAGCATATCCGCCACGTATGCCTGATAGTTGAACGCCGGCTCGCGGTACACACCGTCGCCCTTCACGTGCGCGCGCAGGAACCGCTCGGCCGAGCGCACCGCGAACCACTCCCAGCCAGGCGATGACGAGAACTCGGGCAGAAACACGGCTGCCGCGTGGACGGAGCGGGCCATCGACAAGTACCAGTTGTTTCCGACGTGTATCTGCATCACGCCGACGAGGTAGTCCGTCGTGGCGTGCACGCCGGACAGGTACGCCACGAGATCGCTCGCGTCGATGCCAGGATCGGTCCGGAACACGGAGAACGCGCTGACCAGCTGGGCGAGCCGCTTGGCTGCCGACAGGTTGCGGCCCTGCGGCCAGCTCTGATTGTCGGCGAAGAAGTCCAGCGAGATGTCCATCCACGCCGCCGCGTACGCCGCACGCTTTGCCGGGTCACTCTCGGACACGTAAGCGAATGTCAGTTTGGGCATGAACGTGAAGTCGCTCATCAAGGTCTGCGCGCTGCCCGGGGTGGTCTGCGTCCCACCCCAAAGGTCCTGCCAGTCGACGTCGATCCGCTGCTCGGCGCTGTTGTAGAAGTTGCGGGTCTCGGAGCCGAACCGGAAGATCCCCGCCGCGAGCTCGTCGGGGCCCGCGTCGCCACCGCCCAGGCCCTCGGCCGGAGGCGGGTACTGGACGTCGGCGCGGCCCGCGTAATACACCTTGAGCTCGCTCGCGGCGCCCGCTTCATCACCGGCGGCCAGCTTGGCCGCCACCGCGCCGAGCCCCGGGCGCGTCAGGTCGAGCAGCCGGCCGAGATCCGACATGTCGGCGACGGCGGCACTGCCCGGCGACAGAAACGCCGCCACCAGAGCCAGCACGACCGCCGCGCGGACCCGACGACGCGTGTACCAACGTAACTTGCTCCGTCTCACCACTGTCTTCTCCCTAACCCCGTGAAAGTGTCAGCTGAGTCCACGTCAACCACCCGCCTGCTCCTCGTACTCGGCCTTGATCTTGTTGCCCACCCGGTCCATGAACTTCGTGATGGCCGGCTGCCACGCCGAGACGGGCTTGTTCCCCAGTTGGATCTCCAGCAGCACCGAGTCCAGTTCCTGCTGTTCGCTGGCAGCCTTGCTGGCGGCGGTCTCCGAGTACAGCCCGAGGGTCGGGTCCGCGACGGCGAGCGGGACGCCGGCGACCTGGTGGTCGTGCTGGTCCTGTACGGCCTGGCGGTTGCCCGGCTCGTAGATGACGGGCGATGCTTCGGCGAGGTACCGCACCGGCAGGAACAGCTGGCTGCGCCCGGCCTCGGTGAGGGTCGGGTCGGAGCCGTTGCGGTTGAACGTCTGCCCCTCGACGCCGTACCGGAGGGCCAGGTACTCGCTGCTGCCGAAGGGTGCGCACAACCAGTCGAGGACCTGGAGGATCTGCTTGATCCGGTTGGCGTTGTCGGTCTTGGCTATGGCGGTGAAGCTGGACAGGGTCGGGCCGGGCGTGCGTACCTGCGTCCCTGTGCCGTCGCGGGTGGGCGAGAGCATGCCGGTCAGGCGGAAGCCGGGCACGTCTTTCGCCTGGCCGTAAAACTTGCCCCACCCGGCGTACCCGCCGATGGTGAACGAGGTCGTGCCGGCCAGCATCCACCCGTTGCGCTTCGTGTTGGGCGCGCCCGCGTGGTCGGGATGCACCACCCCCGACTTCACCAGCTCGACGGTGTCCTCGAGGGCCTGCATGAACTGCGGTGTCGTCCCGGAGTGGGTGAAGACGCCACCTTCGGCCTGCCAGACGCCGGCGCCGCCGGGCCAGTTGCCGGTGATCCCGTTCATCTCAAGGATCGTGTTGAAGGGGATCTGTCCGAACGCCCACCGACCGGCCCGCTCGTCGGTCAGCGCACCCGCCATCTCCTTGAACTCGGCCCACGAATTGGGCTGGAGGCTGAGTCCTGCCTCGGCCAGCAGGTCGGCCCGGGTGTACAGCACGGTGCCGATCCGTGCCCGCGGCACGGGGATGCCCCAGATCCGCTGGTCGTAGACGGTGCTGCGCCAGGCATCGGTGGGCAGGGCGGCGAGGTTCGGGTAGGCGAGGACCGCGTCCCCGGACAGGTACTCGGTGAGGTCGGTGAATGTCGCCTTCAGCATGGCCGGCATCTGCTGGACAACGCCCTGGATAGCCACCATGTCGGGCAGATCGCCACCGGCAATGGTCGTGGCGACCTTGCTCTTGTAGTCAGTCGAGGCGACGTACGTGATCTTCAGTTCGGTGCCGAGTTTGCTGTTGAGGTTCTGCCAGTAGGGGTTCGAGCCGAGCGCGGGGGCGATCGGGTCGTAGGTGTACGTCAGTGCCGTGACGGCTTCGCCCTGCACCGGTTGTGATGCGGCGCTGGAGGCGGTCGGGTAGGTGAAGTATCCCGGCGACACCCCGGCCGGCTCGGCGGCCAGGGCGGGCGTGGCCGCGGTGACGGGCTTGTAGGTGGGCAGCTTGACCGACCCGGTCGAGCTGTTCGGCGAACTGGGGCTGCCGTCGCCGCAGGCCCCGAGCAGCGGGGCCAGCCCCGTTGCCGCGCCGAGTGCCAGGACGTGGCGGCGGCTGAAGGTGGGTGCCATGACGTCTCCTTTCCACATGGCGTGGACGACCGGTCAACCCTTGACGGCGCCGACCATGAGTCCCTTGGCGAAGTGCTTTTGGATGAAGGGGTAGATGAACAGGATGGGCAGGACGGAGATGACAAGAATCGCCATCTGGACGGAGATCTGTGGTGGCAGGTTCTCCAGGTTCGAGCTGAGCTGGTCCGACCCGATCGGGGTGTTGTTGACGACGTAGGTGCGCAGCACCAGTTGCAGCGGCCACTTTTCCGACGACTGGAGGTACAACATCGCGGAGAAGAAGGCGTTCCAGTACGCCACTGCGTAGAACAGCCCGATCACGGAGACGACCGCCTTCGACAGTGGCAGTACGATCCGCAGCAGGATGCGCATCTCCCCGGCACCGTCGATATAAGCGCTTTCCCGCAGCTCGCCGGGGATTTCCTGGAAGAACGCGCGCATGACGATGACGTTGAACGCGTTCACCAGCACCGGCAGGATCAGTGCCAGGTAGCTGTCCAGCAGGCCAAGCTGTTTGACCGTCAGGTACATCGGGATGATGCCCGGGTTGAACAGCAGGGTGAACACCGTCATCAGCAGGATCGGCTTTTGCAGCAACGAACCTGGCCGCGACAGCGCGTACGCCAGAGCGATCGTGGAGACGAGGCTGAGTGCCGTGCCGACCACGGTGATGCCGGCGCTCACCAGCAGCGCACGGGTGACGATTCCTCCGGACAGGACGGCCCGGTAGGAGTCCAGCGTCGGTTCGTTCGTCCACAGAACGAAGCCGCCCGCCCTGTTGACCTCCTCCGGGGAGGCGATGCTGGTCATGAGCACTGCCCAGAACGGAACCAAAACCGCCAGGCAGCCCAGGCCGAGCACGAGTCCCCGCGCACCGACCCCCAGCTTGCTGGGCTCGCCCATCCAGACCGGACGCTGGCTGCGGCCCGAGCGTGGCCGCCGCGGCCCTGTGCCCGCGGCGGGACGCGCCACGGACACCGCAGTCGGCACAGGTCGGCTCGTCACTTGGCGTACACCCCCTGCTCGCCCAGGGCGTGGGCCAACCGGTTGGCGCCGAGCACGAGCGCGACACCGACAATGCCTTTGATCAGCCCCACCGCGGCCGCGGTGCCCCAGTCGCCGCCGACGATCCCGTGGTTGTAGACGTATGTGTCGAGCACTTCGCTGGCACCGGCACCGACCTGTGCCTGCTGCAGGATGATCTGCTCGAACCCGACGGACAGCGAGTCACCGAGCCGCAGAATCAGCAGCAGGACGATCACCGGGCGGATGTAGGGCAGGGTCACGTGCCACAGGCGGCGAGCTGCCGAGGCGCCGTCCACCACCGCGGCCTCCATCTGCGCCGGATCCACTCTGGACAGTGCGGCGAGGAAGATGATCGTCGACCAGCCGGTGTCCTTCCAGATCACCTGTGATGTGATCATGAGTTTGAACAACTCGGGTACGCCGACGATGTGGAACGTGGACAGGTCGGCCGAGCGCAGCCAGGCGTTGAGCATCCCGCCGTTGCCGAACATCTGCTGGAACAGGGCGACCACGATGACCCAGGACAGGAAGTGCGGCATGTAGAGGATCGACTGGGTGAGGCGTTTGAGCCGTTCGCTGATGGTCGCGTTCAGGATCAACGCGAGGCAGATCGGCAGCGGGAACACGAAGACCACCTGGATCAGCGTGATGATCAGCGTGTTGACGAGTGCGTTGAGGAACACCGGGTCGCCGGTGAGCACCGGCTCGAAGTTGTCCAGCCCGACGTACGGGCTGTGCCAGATTCCGAGGAACGGCTGGAAGTCCTGGAACGCGATGATGTTCCCGCCGAGCGGCAGGTAGTGGAACAGCAGCAGCGCCGTGACCCCGGGAAGCGCCAGCAGCAGCAGGACCCGGTCGCGCCGCCAGCGGTCGCGCAGGCTACGCATCGCCGGTCTCCACCGGTGCAGGCCGGCCGATGGGCCGGCCCGCGACGCAGGCTTGCACCGCCGCCCGCAGCCGGTCGTCGGCATTGGCCGCGACCCTCCTGCTCCGGGCGACCGCGGGCGCCGGGTCGGTCGCGATGTCGGTGACCGCCGCGACGACCGTCGCCGCGGCACGATGGTCGAGCTCGATCACCAGGTCTGGGGCGCCGAGGTCGGCGAACATCTGAGATTTCGTGGTCTCGGTCGGCTGCCGAAGGTAGACGGTCGGGATCGCATGTCGTGCGGCCAGGATCGGCGAATGACACTCCATGCTGACCACCAGCGACGAGACGGCGTAGACCCCGGTCGCCTCCTCCAGCGGCCAGTACCGGTCCAGGAGCCGGACCTGAGCGAGCGTCTGTGGACTGAGCAGGCTGGGAAGCTGCTCGTGAGCGAGCTCGACGGCATAGCTCATCTCGGGCACCACGACGGCCGGCAGGCCGCTGACGCGTACCCAGGTCTCGATCGCCGCCGCCAGCACCGCCAGGTCGTGCGTCACGGTGGCCCGGTTGACCGCGTCGCGCCGCATCTGCTCGCGGGTCGGTTCCGTGCCGTAGATCTTCGCATAGGGGGCGTAGCGCAGCCGCGGAACGAAGCAGGCGAACCGACCGGGCCGCAGGCCGAAACCCTCCAGCAGGCGAGCGGCGGCGACGGGGTCAGTGTGGTCGAACGCGAACGTGCCATCCGGCCCGAAGGCGAGGTCGGGCCCGGTTATCTTCTGGCCGCGCAGGGTGGCCAGGGTCAGCGTTTCGCGGCAGTAGACGAAGTCGGCGCTGTCGAAACGGTCCTTGACGTCGTCCTCGAGATAGGACGGTGGGAGCAGATCGACCATCTGTGCCAGCTCCGGCAGCGTCGCCATGGTCGGTGGGCACAGCGGATCCACGGTGATCCCGAAGTACCCATACGGGCGGCCCACGTGCTCGCGCCACCAATCGATCTCGGTGCTCTGGAAGGCGTCGGCGCCCGATCCGTGCATCAGGACGTCCGCGCCGTCGATGGCGGCGGCCAGCTCCGGGGTGCTCGGCCCGTCCGCGCCGAGAGCGCCATCGACGACGCGCACGTCGGGAAACGCGTGCCGCAGCATGGATCGTTCGCGCTCCTCCAGCCGCACCGGCCAGAGGATGACCTCGACCTCGGGGGCGAACCGCTGAAACGCCCGCACCACGCCAGGGGAGTGAGCCACGTCGCCGATGTTCACCGTCGCCCAGGAGGACCGCAGGAGGACGGTGCGACGTGTCGATGTCATATATACTCCTTGTTGACGTAACGTTAATTCAAAATAGGGATGGTGAGACGTTACGTCAAGAACCGAGGAGGCTTCCACCATGGCAACGCAACGTGACGTCGCACGGGCGGCTGGGGTGTCACTCGCCGTGGTGTCGGCGGTGGTCAACGGCACGAGCCACACCCGGATGAAGGAATCCACCCGCACCCGGGTGCTCCAGGCGATGCAGCAATTGGGCTACCAGCCGAACCAGACGGCGCGCTCGCTGCGGCTCAACCAAACCGACATGATCGCGATGATCCTCAACAAGATCGACAACCCGGTTTACGGACCGCTGCGGCATGGGATCTACGAGGCGGCGGCGGAGCACGGCGCGACGGTCCTGCTGGGCGATGCCGAGACGATGCGCTCCGGCAGCCAGTTCCTGACCCGGCTGCTCAGCCAGGGCACGGTCGACGGTATCTTGATCCGCGGCGAAGGGCTGCTGGACGACGATGTGATGGCTGAACTCCGCTCCCACCCCAAGCCGATCCTCATCCTGGAACATGCACGGGACCATCCCTGGATCGACGTAGACGATCGCCGCGCGGGCGAGATCGCGACGCGGTTCCTGGTCAACCTCAGCCACCGCCACATCGTCTTCGTCGGGGGTTCGGGATACCTTTCCCAGCAGCGCTACCTGGGCTACCAGCAGGCGATGGACGCCGCCGGCCTGACACCGGCTCCACACCTGGCCACCGGGTTCGGTGAGCAGGCCGGCGCCGACGGGCTCCGGCAGGCCATGCAGGCGGCAACCGCGCCGACCGCCATCGTCGTCAACAACATCATGAGCGCGGTCGGGGTCCTGGCCGCCGCACGCGACCTCGGCATCGCCATCCCCGACCAGCTGTCAGTGGTCGGCATCCACGACGTCGACCTGATGCAACACCTGCGCCCGGCCGTCACCGCAGTCCGGATGCCCATGTACCAACTCGGCCGGGCCGGCGTCGAGGCGCTATACGACCTGATCGCGGGGCGGCCAAGCGCAGGCGGTGTCATCACCGACCCCGAACCCGAGCTGGTGATCCGTGACTCAGCGACTGCTCTGACCCGGATCCGCGATTAGCGGGCCGACCGCCCCGGACCCCAGATCGGCCGCTACGAGGACTCCTACGCCGCCTTTCTGTGGAGGTACTTCACCGACTTCTCCGACTGGTCAGAGTACGAGGGCGGGATCTCACCGGCGCACCTGTGGTTCATCCTGTTCCTCTTCCTCATCTCGGCCGCCCTCGTTCAGCCGATGTTGGCTCTGGCCAGGCGGGGATACACGCCGAGGTGGTTGCGGCGGCCCCTGCCCGCCCTGTTGCCCGTCGCGCTGCTGACCGCGCTGTCGTACCTGCCGGAGGTGGGCGGGAAGAACATCTTCGTCTCCGCGGCCTACTTCATGCTGGGCTTCCTTGTCGCCACCGACGACTCGATCATGGACATGGTCGAGCGGTGGCGGCCGATGTTCCTGGCGCTGGCAGTGGGCGGGGCTGCGGGGGTTCTTCTGCTCGGCGGCCAGGAGACCCTGCCGGCCACGGCCGTGCGCGACCTTGCCTGCTGGACGGCGTTGCTGTCCATGCTCGGGTACGGCAGGCGACACCTCAACGGCGGGTCCAAGGCCGTGACGTACTGCAACGAGGCGGCCTTCCCCATGTACGTCCTGCACCAGACGTTCCTGGTCGCCGCGGGCTTCTACGTTCTGCAGCACGCCGACGCCGGGCCCTTGTCGTACGTACTGATCATGATCGTATCGTTCGCGCTGAGTTTGATCACCTACGAGGTCGTGCGGCGCTGGGGCCTCACCAGATTCATCCTCGGCCTGGGCCGGCAGATCCGTTGGGCCACAAACCCATAAGACGGGTTGAGATCCGGTCACTGCCTGGTGGCCTCGGACTGGACGCCGAGTGCCTGTTGCAGGACGGCATGCACATAGTCGGGGTCGGCGGGTGCGTTGTCGATCAGGATGGCGGCACAGAGACCGTCCGAGGTCGCGACGAGTGCGGTTACGGCATCGGGGGCGTCGGTGCAGTGCTGGGCGAGGTCGGCGACGCTCTCGCGCCAGCGCCGGGCGATGGGACGCAGGGCGGGTCTTCGGGCGGCGAGCGTGGACAGTTCGCGTTCGGCCAGGGCGCGGTCACGTCCGGGGCCCGCGGATTCGGCGATGAGCTCGGCGAGGCCGCGAAGTTTGTCGTCGCGGTGGTCGATGATGTGGCGGATGCGCGCGGTGTAGATCTCGACGATGCTGGTCAGGGCGGCGACCAGCAGGTCGTCGATGGTGGCGAAGTAATAGGTGCTCAGGCTGACGGGTATGCCGGCTTCCTTGGCTACGGTGCGGTGGGTGACGCCGGCCGCGCCGTCACGCTGGACGACGGCCAAGGTCGCCTCGATGATCTCAGCGCGGCGCTTCTGCCCCCTGGCTCTGCGTGCGTCGGTGGATCTGTCGTCGCCCATGCCCCCTCCTGCGCACAAGGTTAGACGATCACGGCGTCGTCTCCCCGATGGGGCGGATGTGCCCCAGCCTGAGCAGGCACAGCATGGTCACTGCCACTATCGCGGCTCCTGCGGTGAGGGAGGCGACGTTCAGCCCGGTGATGAACGCTTCCTGCGCGCCTTGGACGGTGCCTGGTGGGAGCCGGTCGGAGACGGCCACGGCTCCGTCCAGGCTGGCGGTGGCGCGGGCGGCGATTTCGGGCGCCACCTGCTGCGATGGAGGCTGGACCTGGTAACGGAAGACGGCCGTGGTGAGGCTGCCGAGCAGGGCGACCCCTACGGCGAGCCCGAGTTCCTGCACGGTTTCGGACATCGCCGCCGCCGATCCGGACTTCGTGGCCGGGGCGGCCCCGACGACGATGTCGGTGCCCAGCGCGGCGATGGCCCCCAAGCCGAAGTAGACGAACGTGAACCCGATCACGACGCTCACCACGCTGCCGGTGTCCGCCGTGGCGAGGAGTGCGTATCCGATCAGGGAGAGCCCCTGGGTCGCCGCCATGACCTTCCCTGGCCGGATCCGCGCGGCCACGATGGGGGCGCCGATGGCGGCGGCGAACATCGCCAGCGCCGGCGGGCCCATCCACAGGCCGGCCTCGGCCGGTGAGAGCCCTTCGACCAGTTGCAGGAACTGGGTGACGAGGTACATGGTGCCTCCCACGCCGACGAGCCCGATCAGCAGGACCGCCAGGGCGGCGGAGAAGGCACGGTCGGCGAACAACGTCACGTCCAGCAGCGGGGAGGCGAGCCGGAGTTGCCTGCGGACGAAGGCGATCCCCGCTGCCAGGCCGATCAGCAGGAGCAGCAGCGTCAACACGTCGACCCCGTGCGTGGCGAAGTTCTTCACGGCGTAGACCACCGGCAGGATGGCGACCAGCGACAGGGTGACGCTGATGAGGTCGAGCCGACCTTCGCCGGGCGCCGCGTACTCGGGCAGCAGCGTACGCGCGCCGGCCAGGACGATCATCGCCACCGGCACCGCGAGCAGGAAGGCCGCCCCCCACCAGAATCGGTCGACCAGGGCACCGCCCACGATCGGACCGGCGGCCATGCCGAGGGCGAACATGGTGGCCCACACGCCGATGGCCACGGCCCGCTGGCGGACGTCGGTGAACATGTTGCTGATCAGCGACAGCGTTGAGGGCATGAGCGTGGCGCCGGCGATGCCGAGCAGCGCTCGCGACAGGATCAGCAGGCCGGCATTCGGAGCGAATGCGGCGACGACCGAAACGGCTGCGAACGCTGCTACGCCGATCATCAGCAGGCGCCGCCTGCCGATCCGATCTCCCAGCGTTCCCATCGTGATGAGGAAGCCAGCAATGAAGAAGCCGTAGGCGTCCATGATCCACAACGTTTGTGCCGGGGTGGGCTTCAGCTCGGCGGCTATGCTCGGCGACACCAGGTACAGGACCGTGACGTCCAGTCCCAGCAGCACGGTCGGCAGCGCCAGCAGCCCCAGGCCGAACCACTCCCGCACCCCGGCACGTGGCCTCCCGGCATGCGTCAAGACGTCTTTCTCCATCGACATATTTGAACCATAGTACAACTTGTACGTTCGTTCAAAATGATGGGATCGCTGTGCCTCGACCGCCGAGCCGGATGTCCAGCGCTCGCGGCGGCACCGCGCGGGCCGGCTCGATCGGTGCTCACCGGCAGTTGACGGTCTCCTCCCCAGGGAGAGTGTCGACATCGGGGCGGGACGTGGTGTGGGCACGGGCGGCGGCGATGGTGGCCCGGCCGGAGGGCACACGGGCCGCAATCGCGATCACGACGATGGCGGCCAGCCCGGCACCCATGAGCAGGACCTGCACGCTGACCACGTCGGCCAGTGGCCCGAACACGACCATGCCGATCGGAGTGGCCAGCGCCATCACGATGCCGACGTAACTGAACACGCGCCCGTGCATGGCAGGTTCGACGGTCTCCTGGATCAGCGTCATGAACGGCGTCGAGAACAGCGGCACCAGCAGTCCGAACATGAACATGAAGCCGTAGAAGACCCACAGGTTGCCACTCAGCCCGAGCACCACGGTCACCAGCCCGAAACCGTAGACGGCGACGAGGATCAGCCCGATCCGGCTGCGCTTGGCCAGCACCGTGGACATCAGGACGCCGCCGAGCAGCATGCCCAGGCCGAAGGCGATCTCCAGCACCGCCAGCATCCACTCCTCACTGCCGAACGTGCGCGCGACCATCAGCGGCGTGACGAACGAGGGCGCCACGGTGAGCAGGAAGATGACCGCGTACACGACGAGCAGCCAGCGCACGATCGGCTGGGTGCGGATGTAGCGCATCCCCTCCGACAGGTCCTGCCGGTAGGAGGCGCGGGCCTCGGCCGCCCGATCCAGGGTCGGGACGGTGACCAGGGCCAGCAGCCCGATCCCGATCACCGCCGTGCCCACGTCCAGGAAGAAGACGGGAACGAGGCCGGAGACGGCGAAGATCGCACCCGCGGCGGCGGGGGCGATCAGCATCATCGCCGACTGGATGGTCTGGAAGATTCCGTTGACGCGCATCAGGTGCTCACCCGGCACGATCTGCGGGATCATCGCCTGAACGGCGGGGGTCTGGACCCCGGCGCCCAGCGACCTGACCGCCACGGCCAGCAGGACGATCCACAGGTCGTTCACGCCGCTGGCCATCAGCAGCGCGAGCGCCAGCGTCGCCGTGGCGATGGCGCCGTCGGCGATCATCACCAGGACCCGGCGGTTCATCCGGTCGGCGAGTACGCCTCCGAAGATCGACATCAGGCCCTGGGGCAGGAACGCGGCCACCGCGTAGAGGGCCACCGCCAGCCCGGAGCGGGTCTGCAGCGTCACCCACCACATCACCGCGTACTGCACGATCATCGAGCCGAACAACGATATGGTCTGCCCGGTCAGGAACAGGGCGACGTTACGCCGCCATTGGGTGGTCATGCGGGAGCTGAACCAGTACCGCGTCGCCGGACGGCTGGGTTCCGGGGGAACACCTTCGCCCACCGAGGGCGGTTGATCAGTTGGGACAACGCCGCCAGCAAGACCCGGTTGGCGGGCTCCCATCGTGGCCGGCCACCGGGGTCACGGCGGTGCACCTGATCCTCGTGACGGAGCACCAGCAGCTCGACATCCTCCGACAGGTCAGAGCGAACCAGCACCGCCGGCAAGCCGAACAAGCACCTCACCAACCGATAGACCAGCGACAAAACCCCGCGATGGTCGCAGCCGCTGCCCCGATTCATGCAGCAAAAACCGCAGTTCAGAGCACGATACCGTATTTTCGAACGGGACACGGTCCGGAGGACCGGAAACCACCGCCCTTTGAAGGCGATAATCTGAGAATCACTCATTTCATCGGGCACACCCAAAAAGATCTTGGAAAAGCTCGCTTCTCGCGGGCGTCTCCCATCGGCAAGGAGTGGCCGACTGCGGCCACTCGGGGAACTTTCCGCAAGTGTCCTATTTACATCGATTCGCCGACCAGTCACCCTATGACCGTGGCCACACCTCGCCTCGTCGACCAACGGCCGGCGCTGAAAAGTCACCGAGGTTGTCAACCAATGCGACATCGTATCCGGTCGCGCCAACACGTGGGGAGAGGGCGTTCCGGATGGCGTAATCATAGAAATTCTGCACGGCCAAGGATCCCAAATTCGTTATGGCATAACGCCACACAGAAGGAATCACACCGTGAGAATGACGCGACGATTAAAGGCTGCCGTGTGCGTGGCGATGGCCGGTGCAATGCTGGTGGCCGGGGTAGGGACGGCGTCCGCCGAGCCCGGGGTCACCCCGGCGGACGTGACGCTGAACCTGGACCCGGGCGGATCGACGACGATCGCCAAGACCGTCTCCACTCCGGCGATCCCGCCCAAACCGGATATCACCTTCCTGATCGACACGACAGGGAGCATGGGCGGGGTCATCTCGAACGTGCAGACCAATGCGAACGCGATCCTGTCCAACGTAGCTTCGGCGCAGCCGGACGCGCAGTTCGCGGTCGCCGAGTATAAGGACGTGGCGGACGCGACGTCGTTCCGGGTGGCGCAGGACCTCACCGCCAACGACACCGACGTCACCAACGGTCTCAACTCGCTGGTCGCGTCGGGCGGCGGCGACTTCCCCGAGGACGGCATCAACGGCCTGTTCGAGGTCGCGTCCGGGGCTGTCGACTTCAGGCCGAACAGCTCTCGGATCGTGCTGCTGATCGGGGACGCCCCCAGCCATGATCCCAGCAACGGCCATACGCTGGCGGACGCGATCAGCGCCCTGCAGGCAGCCGACATCACCGTGCTCGCGTTCGACCTGTTCGGGATGGACTCGACCGGGCAAGCGACCGCGATCACCAACGCCACGGGTGGACAGCTGTTCTCCGGCATCGACTCCTCGGAGGTCAGCGACACCATCCTGGCTGCCCTGAGCAACCTGCCGGTCACGGTCACCCACCAGTTGCGCGACTGCGACCCGAACCTGTCGGTGTCCTTGACCCCGGACAGCCGGACGGTGACCAGCGGCGATGATGCCGCCTTCACTGAGACCGTCTCCGTCGGCGCCGGAGCCGTACCGGGAAGCACCATCACCTGCAAGGTGGACTTCCTGCTCAACGGCGCCCTGTCACCAGGCTTCACTGAAACGATCACCGAACACGTCCCGAAGGCGACCCCATCGATCGCCACGACGCCATCGGACACGGTGCCCGCGGGCGGGAAGGTCTCCGATACAGCGACCCTGTCCGGCGGGTACCACCCGACAGGCACCGTCACGTTCCAGCTGTTCGCGCCCGGTGACACCGACTGTGCGAAGCCGATCGAGACTCGTACCGGGACGGTGTCCGGCACCGGCACCGCCGCATCCGGCAACGTGACCATCGGCGCGGCCGGCACCTACCGGTGGACCGCCACCTACAGCGGCGACGCCCACAACAACTCCGTCACCTCACCGTGCGGCGACGAAGAAGTCACCGTCACGCCGCAGCAGCTCACCGGACGGGCCTACGGCCTGACCGCTGACGCCTCTCTGGCCGGCATCCAACTGGTCAACATCGCACCCACCCCCGACACCGGCCACATCACCACCACCTCAACCGAAACCACCTCGGTGCCCTGCACCGCCACCCTCAGCGGACTGATCACCGGGCACGCCCTGTGCGCCCAGGTCGCCACCACCGCATTCCCCGGCAAATCCGTGGCCACCGCCTCCATCGACGACACCACCATCGGGATCACCGGCATCCCCGTGATCACCGTGAAGACCATCAAATCCAGCTCCACCACCACCTGCGCTGGATCCAGTGGAACCACCACGATCGCCTTCCTCAAGGTCGGCAACACGGTGGTCATCGCAGAACCTACCAAGATCGAACCCAACACCACCGTCAACGTCGGCGTCGTCAAGCTCGTCCTCAACGAGCAGACCCCCTTCACCACCCCCGACACAGGCCTGACCGTCAACGCCGTCCACATCACCGTCAACGCCCTCGGCCTGGCCAAGACCAACGTCGTCCTGGCCTCCTCCGAAAGCGATATCGGCAACTGCCCATAACCAACCCACCTGACCAAACCCCGGGACCGGGCGGAACACCATAGCTCCGCCCGGCCTCATTCAGTCTTCGAGGCGCCCCCGTGGCTGTTTCTGCTCCACATAGGCAGTCTCGCCACTGCCGGCCACCGGCCGGGCCGAAAACCGCGTCCACCCAGACCGTGCGTCAACCGAACGCCTGCAGCAACGCCTGTAGGAGGAGGGGCCGCGGACCCGCCATCGCCCGGATGATACGGCCCGTGCCGCGCCGATACTCGCGCTCACCCTTATGGATCCATATGGCCTGGCCCAGAGGTGAGAGCCTCCGGCGAACGGTAGTCCACCGCGAGAGGGACTGCGCCGATCAGCGACACGACAACCCCAATGTCGTCGTGGGTGGTGAACGTGGTGCAGACTTCATCAACCACGGAAAAGTCCACTGTCAAGTGTTCCACTCCCGGGCCGTATCGTCGCGCTCCATCATGCCATCCACCGCAGATCCCCATGACGACCAGGCAGTACAGACATTCAATAGCACGGAGTCTCACTGGAAGAAATCGCACGCCAAGGTCCTGAGCCTGAATCCACGGCTTGAAAGCCGATGCATGTGCTGTGAAATGAGGCGAGGTGCCCTCTGCCCTGGGATGATTGGAGTTCTTCACGCTTCAATCAGCCGGTTCAGGAAGGCACCTCGTAAGTGCGATTCTCCACGCCGCGAGCAACACTCACGCAATCTTCGATGAAGAGCATCTGATCTCCTACGCTGGCCGGGCTCCGGCGCTGCGGCACGGCGGCATGGACAAGCTGTTCGACAGCATCCGCGCGCCGTCCACGCTGGGACCTCGACCGCGCTCACGGGGTCGGCCAACCAGGTGTGCTCAGGCAGGTAGAGCCGCCGGTCCAGCAGTGCTCGGCCGCGCGTGGTGGCGTAGGCGAGGAACACCCCGATCTGCGGACCGGCCAGCCCGGCGTGTTCGGCCAGGTTCCAGCAGCCCTGGAGCTGTCGGGCGTGCCGGCGGTGCTATCCCCGGCCGGCGTCGTCCTTGCGGCGCAGGTGGTAGGAGACGGTGGCGATGGCCAGCGCGGCGCCCCAAATCGGCCAGAAGCACTCCGGTAGCCAGGCACCCCATTCGGACAGGGCGAACCGGCCGGCGATCGTCCACCGGATGTAGGTCAGCCCGGCCACAGTCACGATGATCGAGACGAATCCAGCCGGGATGACCGCCGGCAGAGGCGGTACCCGCCTGCCGCGCAGGCCGGGAATCCAGCGCGGGAAGATCTCCCCCCACCGCTGGGTCAGCCCGAGGGTGAGTACGCCGCCGAATGCGCCGAAGGTCGCCAGATAGGCGCCCGCCAGCCACAGGCCGTCCTCACCTTCGGCCAGGAACTCCGGGCTCACACCGAGGGGGATGCCCAGTGCCCAGGCCCACCGGGTGGCGCAGTACACGAGAGGCACGACGACGGCCACGTACACGGCCGTGCGGCCCCGCTGCGGGGTGAACCAGCGCGTGCGGGCCTGGCTACGGCCATATGCCAGCGCCGCGGCGGCCAGCAGCAGTCCGCCCAGCACGCAGACGAGCTGGTTGCGGACGGGCCATGGCCAGGCGTCGGCGAACGTGGCGCCGCCCAGGCCCCAGCCGAAGACCGGCGCCACCAGCAGGAGCGGCGTGTAGGCGACGCCCATCATCAGCCGCGAGTCGGGAATCACCAGGACGAGGATCGCGGCGATCGGCCAGGCCAAAAACAACGGAGCTCGACGCTCGCTCCTGCGCGTGAGCGCCAACGCGGTCACCGCGGTGAGCAGGCTGAAGGCGGCGATCCACCAGCCGAAACGTTGTGTCGTGCCGGCCAGGATGGACAGTGCCCCGTCCGGGTCCGGGTCGGAGGCACCCCAGGGGAAGCCGGGCAGCCCGAGCGCCCACGCCGAGCCGAGCAGTCCATAGACCAGCGCCCACAGTGCCGTCGCATAGCCTCGCCAGGCAGAAGTGATGGTTGTCATGTTGATCAGCATCGCCGGGTGGAGCCCAGCGGCCCAGATGCCGAACGGCACCTCCGGCCGCCGGTACAGGTGCCGAACGGCACCCGTGGCCGGATGTCAGGGTGGTCGTATCGTCGGTCCGGTGAGCTTGATGTGGATTGCCGTGTCAATATCGCTGCTGGTTCCCGTCGCAGTGACGGCGGCGGCGCTGTGGCGGTCATCGCTCAGGTCGCATCTGCCCGCGCTGACGTGCGTGGCGGCCGTCGGCTCGCTGGCCGTCACGCTGGCTCACGTCATCGGCATGGCGCAGTCCGCACCGGGCGCCGCCGCATTGGGGATGATCGAGAGCCTGGCGCTCATGACGCTGGTCGGCCTGGTCATCCGGTACGCACCGGCACGGCGGGCGGCGGTGGCCGCGCCCGCGGCGAGCCTGGCCGCGGCCACCTGGCTGCTGCGCTCTTTCACCCCCGCCTCGCCGCTGGAAGGACTGGGCGCGTGCGTGTTCTGGGGATCGGGCGCGCTCCTGGCCGCCGCTGTGGGCGGCTATCTGCGTTTTCTCGATGTACGACAGGCCCGCGCCGTGGCCGGCACGGGCACCGCATTGCGACTCCAGCTGGCCAGAGACCTGCACGACTTCGTCGCCCACGACATCAGCGAAATGGTGGCGCACGCCCAGGCGGGCAGGATCGCCGGCGATCCGCTACAGGCGCTCGAACGCGTCGAAGCCGCAGGCCAGCGCGCCATGTCGATGCTGGACCGTACGCTGGACATGCTCCACCGCGACCGGCCTCTCACCTCCACCGGTGACCTCAGCGGCATTCGCAAGGCAGCCGAACGTTTCTCCGCCGCCGGACCCGCACCGGTCCGCCTGCGCATGGACCCGCAGGTGGCGGTCCCGGCGGAGACCGCGGCCCTGGCCTACCGAATCGTGATCGAAGGACTCACGAACGTCCGGCGGCACGCTCCCCAGGCCGGCCGCGTCGACCTGGGCATCAGCACCGGAACCGGCCTCCTGAAGATCACCATGACCAACGACGGCGTGACCCGAGCGGGAAGCGGCCGGCGCGGCGGATCCGGCCTGCCCGGCCTGACCGCACTCGTGGAGGAACAGGGCGGGGAACTGGTCACGCAGGCCGTACCGGACGGGTGGTCGCTGACCGCGTACCTGCCGCTGGCACAATCGCCGGAGTGTCCACCCGCATCCTCATCGCCGACGATCAGGAAGGCATCCGAAGCGCCTTCCGCATGATCCTCGATGCCCAGCCCGACATGACCGTCGTGGCCGAGGCCGCCGACGGCCGCACCGCGATCGACACCGCCAAGGCGATCAAACCCGACGTCGTGCTCGCCGACATCCGGATGCCCGGAGCCGACGGCATCGAGGTGGCTCGTGCCCTTGCCGACACCGGCATCCACGTGGTGATCGTCACCACTTTCGGTCTCGACGAGTACGTCCACGCGGCACTGCGGCACGGCGCCGCCGGGTTCATCCTCAAACGCTCCGGCCCCACTCTGCTCATCGAGGCCATCAGGGCCGCGATGAACGGCGACATGCTCATCAGCCCGCAACTCACCGTCCGGCTGCTGCGCCGGCACGGCCTGCCACACCAGACGCCGAACGTCGTCCTCACCGAGCGGGAAGACGACATCGTGGCACTGCTTGCGCACGGCAAGACCAACGCCGAGATCGCCGCGGAACTCTTCCTCTCCCCGGGCACGGTGAAGAACCACATCGCGGCCATCCAGCGCAAGACCGGCGCCAGAAACCGCGTCGCCATCGCGGCCTGGGCATGGGCGACCGGCAGAGTCAAGCCCTGATCGCGTACACCGGAGCCCTCTCAGCAAGGCCTTGACGGGCTCGGTGCTCGTTATAGAACTCCTCGCCGTCCCTGAAACCTTGGCTCACGAAAGGTCGAAGATGAGACCGGACGTGGCGATGTCGATCTCACCGTCGTATCTGGCGCCAGCGGCGGCTCGCGCGGCTGGGGTGTCCGTGCCTGGCTGCAGGTGCGTCAGTAACAGGTGCCGGGCATCGGCTTCCAGGGCTTGCCGGCCTGCCTGACGGGCGCTTGTCAGGTAACGTCGGGAATCCTCCGGGACCTGGTTCACATAGGTAGCCTCGGCCAGTAGCAGGTCAGCGCCACGCGCCAGTTCCACCTTGTCGGGACTCGGGCCGCTGTCGCCCGTGTACGCGAGCACCCGTCCGCCCGCTGTCAGCCGTATGCCGGCATTGGGTACGGAGTGCGGCAGCAGACGAGTCTGTGCGCGGAACGGGCCGATGTCGAATCTGCTGCCGACGGTGAACTCGTGCAGGACATAGGCGTCGGTCAACATCCCTGGGCGGTCCAGCGCGAGCACCGCATCAAGGGCGCCGGGCAGCGAGTACACCGGCAACGGCGCCGGCGGGTCATCACGCATTGTGCGCGCCCGCAACAGCGGGCTCAGATCGGCGCAGTGGTCGGGATGTCCGTGACTGATGAACACCGCATCGATCTGATCGGCGCTGACCCGTTCCAGCAGCCGCGGCACCGTCGCGTATCCAAGGTCGACGAGCAGCCTGAACCCGTCGTGCTCCACGAGGTAACCACTGCAGGCCTGCCCCGCCGCCGGCCACGCACCGCATCCGCCAAGGATCGTCAGCAGCATCCGTGAAACCCAACGGACGTCGCTCGTTCCAGGTCGCGGTCTCTTCGGCCCGCCACGCCGCAGCCGCCTCCTCATCGCTCTCCGGGATGAACACCGCGATCGTCCGACACCGCCGTCCAGGCCTGAGGACGCGTCGCAGAGCCACCTCTTTCCCAACAGTTGTTGGATAACTTATTATCCCAAGGTGTCTTTGGAAAGTCGAGATGACCTTGTTCCCCTTCGCGCCCTGGCCAACCCGCTGCGCATCCGCATCGTGTCACTGCTCACCGGCGCGTCGATGTCGGCCACCGAGGTCGCCGACGAACTCGGCATCGCGCACGCCTCGGCCAGCTACCACCTGCGCCAGTTGGCCAAAGCGGGCTTCCTCCAGCAGACGGACGAGCGGCCGCGGGCAGGCAAGGGCCGCCCGCGACTGCGCTACCGGTACGACCCGTCCAGCGGCGAGCGCCTCGACCGCTCCGAAGGACGGCAACTCCTCCACCAGGCGCTGAGCACTGACCTGGCCAGGCGCCTGGCTGAGACTGATCGCCGGCGCACGTCCATGGACGCCGAGGTATGGCTGGCCAGGCCCGTCTGGGAGGAGATCGTCGGCCTGATCGACCAGGCCGTGGCGCTCCTGCACGACAAGGCCGGACCGCCGCACGACGGCGTCAAGGTCAGCATGACCGCGCTCCTGCTCGAACTGCGTGACGAATGATGACCGGCCGCCTGTTCGTCTGCGCGGCCGGAGCGTTCCTGTCGATCGGGCTGCTCATCCCGGCGATCCCGCGATACCTCACCGGCCCGCTGGGCCAGCAGGCGGGCATGGTGGGCGTCTCGCTGGCCGTCACCGCGGCGGCCGGGGTGCTCGCCCGCCCGCTGGCCGGACGGGTGGCCGACAGGGCCGGACGCCGCACGGCCCTGTGCGCGGGCGCGCTGCTGCTGTCCGGCACGTCCCTCGCGCTGCTCGCCGCCGGGCAGGTACCGCTCTTCTTCGTCCTGCGGGGCGTCGCCGGCGTCGGTGAGGCGCTGGCCTACGTCGGCCTCGCCACTCTGGCCAGCGACCACCGGCGGCCCGGCGCGGCGATCAACCACTTCTCCGTCGCCGTCAACGCCGGCCTGCTCACGGGGCCCGTCATCGCCGAGACGCTGTACGCCGCGTCCGGGTTCGCCGCCGTCTGGATCACGGCCGCGGGCGCGGCGCTGGGGTCGGCGGCGCTCGGCCTCACCCTGCCGAAGACCATGAGCCCGGACACGGAGAGCGCGAGCCCGGATCAGGGAACCGGGCGGACCCGGCTCTACCACACGTCCGCTCTGCGACCCGGCTTCGGCTACCTGGCCTCCGTGTGGGGCTACACCGCCATCAGCGCCTTCCTGCCGCTGCACCTCGCCGCGCTCGGCGGCGGCTCCGGCGGCCTCCATTTCCTGGTCTACGGCGGCGTCCTCGTCGCCATCCGGCTGGCCGGACATCGCCTGCTCGCCACGGCCGCCCCGGCGCGCCTGGCCGTCGCCTCCCTCCTGCTGACCGGGACGGGATCGATCCTGCTCGCCGCCTGGCCCTCGCCGGCCGGGACATGGTGCGCGATCGCGCTGATCGGCGCAGGGCAGGGCCTCGGGCTGCCCGCCTTCCTCAGGATGGCGGTGCACGGCCTGCCCGCCGGCGAACGCGGATCCGCCGTCGCCACCACGACGGCCTTCTTCGACGTCGGATTCCTCAGCGCCGCCCTGGCCCTCGGCGCCCTCGCCGACCGGTTCGGCCTGGCCGGCGGCTTCGCCCTCGCGGGCGCCGTGTCCGCCGCCGGAGCGCTGCTGTTCCTGCCTATGCGTCACAACGAACACGAAGGAGCCCCCCTTGACCATTCCCCCCACTGATCTGTCCGGCTATGCCGACGTCGTGTTCGACGTGGCCGTGCCCCTGCTGGCGGACGACCGGGTGCTGATCAACGCCGAGATCGAGCACGCCCCGCTCGCCCGCGCCCTGGCCGAGGCCGCCTACGCCAGAGGCGCCCGCTACGCCGACATCTGGTACTTCGACCCGCACGCCAAACGATCACGCCTGCGGCACGCCGACACCGCGAGCCTGGCCGAGGTGCCCTCGTGGCTCGACGCCCGCAACCACGAGCTGGGACGGCACGGCGGCATCATCGTCAACATCCGCGGCGCCGCCGCCCCCGACCTCCTGGCCGGGCTGGATCCGGCACGCGTCGGGCTGGACCGCATGCCGTCGCTGACCTCACGGCAGCGGCTCCAGCTCGACAACCTGGTCCGCTGGACGATCATCCCCTACGCCACCCCCGAGTGGGCCCGTGCCGTCTTCGGCGAACCCGACCAGGCCAGGCTGTGGCGGCACCTGCGCCGCATCCTCCGTCTCGACGAGCCAGATCCGCGCGCGGCGTGGCGGCAGCGCATCGCCGAACTGCTCGATCGCGCTCGACGGCTCACCGAGATGCGCCTGGACTCCGTGCGGTTCGAGGGCCCCGGCACCGACCTGACCATCGGCCTGCTCCCGGACGCCCACTGGACCGCCGCCCGCCTGGAGGACGTCACGGGCCGCCCGTTCCAGGCCAACCTGCCGACCGAGGAGGTGTTCACCACCCCCGACTACCGGCGCGTCGACGGCACGGTCCGCGCCACCCGGCCGCTGTCCCTCGACGGCACCGTCATTCGCGACCTGGAGCTGACCTTCGCCGATGGCGTCGTGACCGGTGTCAGGGCGAGCACCGGAGCTGACGTCGTTCGCGCGCACCAGGCCACCGACGCGGGAGCGGCCCGGCTGGGCGAACTCGCTCTGGTCGACCGTTCCTCGCGGGTGGGCGAAAGCGGCATCACCTACCTGGAGACCCTTCTGGACGAGAACGCCACCTGCCACCTGGCCTGGGGCGCCGGGCTGCCTCCTGGCGCGCCCGCCCACCTGCGTACGGACGATCCCGCACGGCTGGACGCGGCGGGCGTGAACACCTCGCGCGTGCACGTCGACTTCATGGTCGGCGGCCCGGACGTCACGGTCACCGGGCTGGGGCCCGGCGGGAAGGTGGTGCTCCTGCGCGACGACGCCTGGGAGTTCTGACGCCCTGCCGTGACCCCTCCGCTCCCTGAAGGGAGCGGCTTCTCGCTAAGCCGCTTGCGCAGCCTGATGGATCCGGCCGGCAAGGGCCGCATGAGATGGACACCATGCGCTGGAAGGCGCCCTTGAACGCCGCCGGACGCCTGGTGGCCTGGGCCCGCGACACCCTGCGAACCACGTTGGAGATCGTACGCAAGCCCGCTGACCAGCGCGGCTTCAACGTCATCTCCCGCAGGTGAGTGGTAGAGAGGACGCTCGCGTGGCTGACTGCCTGTCGCAGGCTGGCTCCTGATTACGAACGCGACCCGCCGTCTCCGAGTCGATCATCCGCTGGGCCGCCATCTCCGGCATGACCCGCCGCCTCGCCCGTGCCTTGCTGAGCGCGCCGACAACAGCTTCACCGTCTCTTCCACGTACCGCCACGCAGTCGCCGTCGAGACGCCGAAGCCGGCCCCGAGTTCGGTGTAGGTCTCGCCTTTACGCAGGTAGACCAGCACCAGCAGGGCCTGCTGGTCGGGGTTCAGCCGCCGCCGGACCGACCTCATCGACTTACGGTGGTCCTCACGCAATGAGCTGAGACGCCGCCGCAGCTGAGGGGACAGGCCAGGCTGGGGAAGGCTCCGTGGATGTCGGCGCGGATCTTTCAGCCGATGGGCAGCGGCTGGGGCGCGGGCGGCAAGCCTCGCCACTGCAGTGTGAGCCCCATCACGTTCGCCGGCCGTCCCGAGGCGCCGGACTCATTCGTCGATGATCTGTAACCGCCACTGCGGCAAGAAGGCCACCATGGACGATCGCTCCCGCTACGTCGGCACACCATCACCCGCCTACAAGACACCAAGACCACCCCGTGTCCGGCAACACAGTTCACCACCCCGGCTTCCGCCGAGCGCCTGGAGAAGGCGGCCGCCGCGCTGACAGCCGACCGTTTCACCGTCGGGATCCTCGACGACGACGCCGCCGCCGCGCGCGCCCGCATCAAAGATCTGATCCCCACCGGCGCCAGCGTGCTGACCGCTTCCAGCGAGACTCTCCGCCTGTCCGGCATCGACAAGGACATCAACACCAGCGACCTCTACCAGGCCCTCAAGCCGCGCCTGCCGCCATGGACCGCGCCGCAGAAGGCGACGCGACATCCGGCGGCTGCTCGCCAGCCCCGACGTCGTCGTGGGCAGTGTCAGCCCAGACGTTCAGTGAAGCGCTGCTGGTGCGGACGCACCCTGCAGCACCCTCCGGCAGGAGCCCGATGCCGTCATCCATCACGTTCGCAGGAGAGAGGAAACCGATGAGAGATCTGCAGACTATCGCCGACCGCGTCGAGATCGAGGCGCTGCGGGGCGAACACGTCGACGCGGCAATGATCGGCGACTACGACCGTTTCGCGTCGCTGTTCACCCAGGACGCGGTGTGGCGGATCCCCCCCGCCAACGTCGAGTTCACCGGGCGGCGGGAGATCCGCGCCGGCATCGAACGGCTGCAGGGTGCATGGGAATTCTGGGTGCAGAACGTGCACCCGGGCACGATCCAACTCGATGGCGACACCGCGACCGGCCGGGAATCCATCTTCGAGATCGGTCGCCAGCGCGACGGCAGGTCGGTCGTCATGTACGGCCTGTTCCACGACCGCTACCAGCGCACCCCGGATGGCTGGAAGTTCACCGAACGCGTCCTCGAGCCCAGGTACCTCGACACCACTGCGCTGACGGGTTCGCCTCATGTGACCTGGGACCCCGCCGGCCCAGAGGCCGGAAACACCTCATCCGCGGAAGGAGCCCGATAACCGCGGTTGAACCGACATCTCCCGAGGCTCCTCCGCATCTGGACGAGCCACATCAGGGATGTGGTCATGCCGGCTGATCCGCCAACGCAACATCTCGGAAGGTGAGGCGACCTGTGGGGCGACGGGCCAGCCTCACAGGTTCACTTCGCTGTCCTGTCGAACTGCCCGCTGGTGTGCCATGTCCCGGCAGCAGCGGGACGTCATCGCATTCCCGGCGGCTGGTTGGCCACGGTCGCCGGTCGTATCTGCCTGGCCCTGCTCCTCGCCACCGTCCGGCGCGAGACGTACGTGGGCGAATGGATCCCCGAGCCGCTACCGAGCCCGAAGCAGCCGGTCCGCTCGCCCGCCCCTTCCTCGGCCTGCTCCGTCAGCCCTTGCCGCGGCCGGTATAGCGCAGGATGTAGATGCCCTGGTTCTTGTCGGAGACGTAGATGTTGCCGCGGGTGTCCACCACGACGTCCTCCGTCTGGGCCACCAACTCCCCCTCGGGCATCGGGCCGTACCTGCGGACGGGGTCTGGGGGCACGAAGTAGCCGACCTCGCGCGGCAGGCGTGTGTTGGAGACGTCATAGATCCGCAGCCCGGCGTTGAAGTGCGCGACATAGAACAGGTCGTTTTGTTTCTGCACGTCAGGGTGGTGCTGGTGGTGGTTGATGTTGTGCGGCCCGCTCCAGCCGCCCCTGCCGGAGAAGTCCTCGTACGGCGCTCCGGGTGGCGGTTCTGGGGTGGGCAGCAGGGACAGCAGCCAGGGGTTGGCCGGGTCGGAGATATCCACGATGGAGGCGTGCGGGGCGGCGCCCTTGCCGTAGGAGACGTCCTCGGAGTTCGCGAAGGCGATCTTCCTGTCCGGGATCGGGAGCACGCCGTGCACACCGAAACGGGAGTGGAAGGGCGGGCTGAAGTTCAGCCCGCCGACCGGCTTCGGCTCGGTCACGTCAGAGATGTCCAGCACGACCAGCCCGGCCGCGCCGTAGGGCAGGTAGGCCAGGTCGCCGATGACGTACGGGGGCCCGTGCAGGGACACGTCCGTGCCGTTCGCGCAGCAGAAGCCGTGTGTGTGCGGCAGTTCGGGAGCGGGCGTGCCCTTCTCGCCGTCCCGCTGTCAGATGTAGATGCCCTCCTCGAAGGAGGCCTCCGGGTCACCGCCGAAATTGGGGAAGATCTGCTCCAGTGCGGTCACCATGATGTCGCCGTGCAGATCGACCTGCAGGGTCCAGGTGTCCTCAGGCCCCGGCACGAACGCCACCACCTCCGGCCGCCGCAGATCGGTGACGTCCACGACGCTCCAGCCCGAGTGCCAGAAGTGACCGGTGTAGAGATACCACCGATCGCCCACGCGGCGGATGGCGAGCTTGAAGGCCGGCCGATGATCCATGTCGGTGTAGCCGACGACCTCCACGTTGCGGGCGAACTGGCCACGCGGACCGGGGACAACCGCACTGATCCCGGAGTCCGCGCCCGCGTGGGCCACCTCCGTACCTGCCCGGGCCGGTGTCGCGACCGTCTGGGTCGCCGCCAGGGCGGAGGCCGCGGTCAGTGAGGCGCGCAACGCCTGGCGCCGCGACACGCCGGAATCCGTTCGCTCGACTCCCATGTCACTCCTCAGATCGGCGATCAGGATCATGGTCGCGGTCATCCCATCAACCCATCCGTAAAAGCGAGCGAAAGATCATCTATCGGGAAACTTTCGGACCTCGGCCCTCAGACCGGACTGCGCTCACCGGCCCAAGAGCCGAGGGCGGTGAGCCGGGACCGGTCCCGGAAGGACGCCGCCACCCTGCCGATATGCCGCGTTTCGATCTTGATCGGCACCCCTGGAGCGGGTTCACTCACCGAAACACCGGGCTGATGCTCGTACTTGCCGGGGCCATGCTCAGCGCCGGGTGTTCGAGCGGGCAAACCAGTCCGCGGGGACCGTCCCCCCATTCGGCACCCTCTTCCTCCACCCCCGCCTCAAGGAGTGACGGAAACTCCACAGCCACTCGTGAACCCTTTGTCCAGCGAAAGTCCCCGAATGTATGGACATGACACGAGTTTGGCCGTAGAAAGACATTTCATATCCGGGCTCGATAAGGGGGGCGGGCGATAGCCGGGAGCGATTACTGGAGTACGGCCGGCGCGGGGGCCCGGCGGCCGTCACCCTCGCAGATCCGGACCTGAGCACGCGAGCCTGGCCCGGAGCCTCCGGTCACCGCATGCGTACGAACGTCACCCGGCGCGGGTGCGACCGCACGCCGGATGCGCGCCGACGCTCGACCTGGCGGCCCGGCTACGCGGCTTCCCGAGCGGTCTACGCCGTAACGCCGGACCGGGCGGTGAGGAAGCACCGTGAAAGCACGGTGAGAAGCACGCAGGCAAGCCCTCGGCGAGGCCCACCCCCGGCCCCGTAAGGCCCGGCGGTCATCGCCGATCCACCAGGAAGAGAAGATGATGCACAGCGACAGAGAGACGGACCCGCTGGACCCCGCGTACGCCGACGTCCCGGCTACGAGGATCAATCCTCACATTCCTCATCCCGCTCGGATATATGACTACTTACTGGGTGGCAAGGACAACTTCGCCTCCGACCGTAAGGCCGCCGAGGCGCTCATCGAGATGTCGCCGGGCACACGTGAGGGCGTGCGCGCCCATCGTGCCTTCGTGGGCCGGGCCGTGCGGTATCTGGCAGCCGAGGCGGGCATCACCCAGTTTCTGGACATCGGCACCGGGATCCCGACCCAGGACCCCACCCACACGATCGCCCAACAGGCCGTACCCGAGGCCCGTGTGGCCTATGTGGACAACGACCCGATCGTTCTGGTGCACGGCCGCGCCCTGCTGACCGGTGACCCGGCAGGTTCGACCGCAATGATCGAGGCGGACCTGCGGCAGCCGGAGAAGATCCTGTCCGATCCCGCCGTCCAGGACGTGCTCGACTTCACCCGTCCCGTGGCCGTCATCCTGGCCGGGGTCCTGCACTTCATCACCGACGAGGAGAACCCGTACGGAGTGGTCGAGCAGCTCAAGGCCGCGGTGCCCAGTGGCAGCCACCTGCTGCTGTCGCACATCACGCTCGATTTCGCCGACCACCTGAGCCGCGAGGAGGCCACCAAGCCGTACGACAAGAGCTCCGCTCCCATGGTGCCGCGCACCCACGACGAGACGCTGCGCTTCTTCGAGGGCTGGGACCTGGTGGACCCGGGCCTCGTCGAGGTGGTGACGTGGCGGCCGGACCCGGTCGAATATCAGGAACAGATTCCCGGCGGCCACGCCTGGGCCTACGGTGGCCTCGCGATCAAGCCTTGAGCACCGCGCTCGCACACGAGGCGGCCCGGTCGGCAGCATCTTGGGGCAGCGACACGCGTGAGCGCGCCGTACAGACGCGGTCTGTTAATCACGACATAGCATGATGTGATGGGCGGTTCCCGACTCTCCACCGATGCGCGGCAGCGGCGCAGTTCTGAGATGCGCGCATTCCTCCGGTCGCGGCGAGCCCGGGTGACGCCCGTTGACGTGGGTATGCCGGCAGGCGAGGGCCGCCGTACGCCCGGGCTGCGGCGGGAGGAGGTGGCGGTGCTCGCCGGCGTAGGAGTGTCCTGGTACACCTGGCTCGAGCAGGGACGCGACATCAACGTCTCCGCTGACGTCCTGGACGCCATCGCCAGGGTGCTGCTCCTGGAGCCCGCAGAGCGCGAGCACCTATACCTCCTCGCCGGCCTCAACCCGCCGCAGGCGGCACCGTCCGAAGGACGGGTCCCCGATGCCGTGCGGCGACTGCTGGAGGGCTGGCTGCCGCGGCCCGCGTACGTCATCGACCGGCACTGGAACGTCCTCGCGATCAACCTCGCGGCGGAGATCGTCTTCCAGTGCAACGAGCACGACCACAACTGCCTGGTCAGCTTCTTCACCAACGCCCGCTACCGTGCGGCGGTCGTGGACTGGCATGACGCGGCGCGAGCGATGGTCGGCCTGTTCCGGGCGGACGCCGCCCGCTACCCGGACGATCCCGAATTCGGCCGCCTGGCCGCGGACATGTGCGCCGCGAGCCCCGCCTTCGCCGAAATCTGGGCGGAACTCCCCGTAGGTGGTCCCACTCACGGCACCAAGGCCCTGGAGATTCCCGGCCTGGGGACGCTGACCTTCGAGGCCACCACCCTGCCGCTGCCCGAACTGCCCGGCCACCGCCTGTGGCTGCACACTCCCGCACCCGGGACGGGAACAGAGGCCTTGCTGGAGCGCTTGGTGGTGGTGTCAGACCCAGGTTCAGCCGACACTGCCGCGTAGGCTCGCGCTGTTCGAGGATCGGCGGCATGAAGCGATTCACGAACAAAACGGTTTTGATCACCGGCGGCACCAGCGGCATCGGGTTCGCGACCGCGCGCAGGTTCCTCGACGAGGGCGCGTACGTCGTCATCACCGGCCGTGACCAGGCCCGCCTCGACACCGCGGCGGAACGCCTGGGCTCAGAGCGGGTCCTGCCCGTCCGCGCGGACGTCAGCGTTGACACCGACCTCGACCTCCTCGTACGGCGTGTCGAGACCTGGCGCGGCGCTCTCCACTCGGTCTTCGCCAATGCCGGAATTGCGGACTTCAGGCCAGAGTTCACCCCGAAGGACTTCGACCACACCATCGGAATCAACTTCAAGGGAGTGTTCTTCACGATCCAAAAGGCGTTGCCACTGATGGGCGACGGAGGCGCGGTCGTCATCAACGCCTCCTGGACCCTGCACCGCGCCCTGCCCGCAGCCTCGATCTACGCCGCCAGCAAGGCCGCCGTGCACAATCTCGCCCGCACACTCGGCACCGAGCTCGCGCCGCGTGGTATCCGTGTCAACTCCGTCAGCCCCGGCTACATCGAGACCGAGATGTACCGGTCCGCCATCGACCCCGACGCGGAGACCCGTATCACGGCGGAGGTGCCGCTCGGCTCGCTCGGCCACCCGGACGACGTCGCCGCCAGCGTCGCCTTCCTGGCCTCGGACGACGCGTCGTACATCACCGGTCAAGACCTCATCATCGACGGCGGCCTCGTGGCAGCGGCGCCCCTCGGGCTGCGCCTTTGACAGCCATACAACGGTCGTAGCAGGCCCACCGCCACGCCGCCTCCGACAGAGTGGTGAAGCAGGACACCCTCTCCCGGGTGGTCCCGCTCGCGGTCGAACTGCGCTCGCGTGGGGACGCCTACCTCGTCCGGATGAAGGTCACCGGCTCGTGGCCGATCGGCCGCCGTCGGTACGAACGGGCCGACAGCCACCGGAGACATCGCCGCCAAGGCCCGGATCGAAGTGAGCGGGCTGCTGAACGTCGAGAGAATAATGACCATCGACAGCTACACGCCTGACGGGACATACATGGCTGATGACGACTTCGACTTCTCGGTCAAGTTGCTCCTGGAATGCGCGAACTGCGCGGCCGGCTCAACCCAGAGCGTATTCGGGATGCGGTGCAGGGTGCTCCCTGGAGACACGTTCCATGTGAAGATCCATGACGGGCAGCCACCCGCTCAGTGAACGCTGAGCCTGCGGGCGTTCCAGGACGTCCGCCGGCTCCTCATGACGGAGACCGAGGCATGAAGGAAGACGATTTCACTCATTACGAGGGACTCGTTTCTGCGTGGTTCTCAGATCCGGCCTGCCTGACCTGGTGCGAGGCATCGGGGCTGGACGTCGTGGCGCGGGCGTTCGGTGCCGACCTCGCCGCGGCCGAGTCTTTGAGCTTCGAGGACGCCCAGATCGAGCAGTACAACGCGGACATCCCCGGCATCCTGCCCAGTGTGGTCGCTGGGACGATCGGCGACTGGACGCTGGTCGTCGAACCGAACGGGGGCGAGGGCGCAAGACCCGAAGTGCTGAAGGCGTTGTCGGCCCGCGGGCGAGCGGTGAACGTTCTGCTCAACGGAGGGCAACACGACCGGCTCAGCTACGCCGCCGCCGGGCGGTTGCTCGCCGTCCGGCTGACATCCTCCCCCGCCCGCCCCGGCCGCCTTCCGGGTGACGCCGACGCGGTCATCGATTCGGTCGGCACCGATGACGTCACCGGGCTCCAAGCCGCCACGCTCCTGGCGGCGGAGCACATCACTGGTGCCCGCCTCACGGAAGAGTGGCTACTGGACAGCGGCCTCACGCGCCTGCTCGTCGAGGATCCGCTCCCCGACGACATCGTCCCGGATCAGTTACGCGACCACCGCGTACTGAACCGGTCCGAAGTACGGGCGATCCTCGACGATCTGTCGCCCGACAAGACAGCTCGCATCCGCTGTTTGATGGCGGAGGCAGTGGTACAGGGTTCGCAACTGTCGCACCCCGCCGTGGATGAGGCGCTGGAGTTCCTGCGTGGCGACGACGACGCCGCCCGCCGCCGGGAGGTCCGCCGCCAGGTCGCATCACTGCGCGACGACATCACACGAGAACCTGGCCCGGACTGGACACCGCGCCAGGCGGCCGTGAAGGTGCTGCTGGACGCACTGGGAGACGACCTCACCGAATCCGCGGACGCGGTCGCGGGCCACGCCTACATGGGACATCTCACCGACGATCAAAAGACCATCATCGTCATCATGAAGCGGTGCCTACGTCGAATCAGCCGCACAGCGTTACAGGCGTCTGAAGAAGATCGTGTCGAGGTGTAGGAAGTCGCACCCGCCCACAAGATCGCGCGCAGCAGCTTCAAGACGGACCGATCACAGATGCGTTCCTCGACCGCCAGACGCATGGCTCCGATGTGTTGGTCGATGTGCGGAGGGGGAGGAAGGAAGTCAGGGTTGGCCGCGGGCGGCCTCAAGGAATCGTGTGACCAGGGGGTTCTGGTCGTCGCGACGCCAGGCCACTGCGACGGTGGTGCGTGCGCTGTTCGGTTCGATCCGGCGGTATGCGACACCGTTGAGGCGGATCCGGCGGATGCTCGCCGGGGCGAGTGACACGCCCAGTCCTGCCTCGACGAGCGCGCAGACCGTCTGCCATTCGACCGCCTGCTGGCCAAGGCGAGGTTCGAAACCCGCACTGCGGCACAAGTCGAGAATCCGATCGTGAAACATCGGTCCGGCACTACGGGGCAGCAACACGAACGGTTCGTCCGCGAGTGCTTCGATCGGGAGGACGCGCTGGGCCGCAAGGAAGTGGGCGGCCGGCAGGACCGCGATGAACTCCTCGGACAAGATCGTCTCGGTCGCCAGCCCCGGCTCACCCGGCGGCTCGCGCAGGAGCCCGACGTCGATCACATGCTCGTGCAGAGCGGTCACCTGCGGCGCTGTGGTCATCTCACGGATCTCCATATCCACCTGGGGAAACCGGTCGCGGTAGGCGCGCAACAAGCCTGGCAGGACGGTGAGCGCGAGCGATGCGGAGAAGCCGATCCGGATACGACCGGCCTCACCACTGCCAGTGCGCCGGGCCGCGTCCAGGCCGACGGCAATCTCGTCGAGTGCACGCCGAGCGACGGGCAGGAGTTGGTGTCCTGCCGCGGTGAGGGTGACCGCGCCGGGTCCTCGGGTGAACAGCGGGTGCCCGACCTTCGCTTCCAGGCGGCGGATCTGCTGGCTGAGCGGCGGTTGCGCGATGCCCAGCCGATCCGCTGCGCGCCCGAAGTGGAGTTCCTCGGAGAGGACCACAAAGGCGTGAAGCTGCTGAAGGCTGAGCTCGGGACGATCCATACCTTTAGAGATATCAGACGAGTCTCGGAGAGGTATTGGACATATCGCTGCTGGTTGCCTACCTTTCGCCACATGACAGAGCGACGCGTGATCTTGAGTGGATCCACCTTCGAAGAGGAGATCGGCTACGCGCGGGCGGTGATCGACGGCGACTGGGTGCACGTATCCGGGACGACCGGGTTCGACTACACGACCATGACAATCTCCGCCAACGTGGTCGAGCAGGCCGAGCAGGCCCTGCGCAACGTTGGATCGGCACTGGACGAAGCGGGCTGCTCGTTCGCCGACGTCGTCCGGGTCAGATACCTGCTAACCGACCGTGAGGACTTCCAGCCGTGCTGGCCGACCCTGCGCCGCTGCTTCGGCGACATCCGCCCCGCCGCGACGATGCTCGTGTGCGGCCTGGCCGATCCCCGCATGAAGTTCGAGATCGAGGTGTACGCACGACAGCCCGCAGAGCCAAGGCCCGCGCCCGCTGCTTCCTGACCGGCAACGCCGGTCATGTCGCGTAGCTGACACGCCGGGCGACTTCCGAGTTCAAAGTGGCACTGGCGTCTGCGTGCCGTGACCCTCCCCTCGACGGCCGCAGGACGGGGCCCGCGGGTCGGAGCCGCAGGCCGAGGCGAGACCGGCGGTGCCTTGGCGCAATCCGATCATGGCCACTGCCTCAGGGTTCTTGTCAGCCGACGATGACCCTCTCCTCGGGGAGTTGGTAGCGGCGTGCGCGGTCCTTCAACGCGAGGGCGGAGCCCAGGGTGAGCGGGCCGATCCTGCCGATGAACATCAACAGCGTCAGCAGAACGTGACCAGCCGGTGTGGCATCGGCGGTGATGCCGGTCGACAGGCCCACTGTGCCGAACGCCGACACCACCTCGAACAGCACCTGATCCAGGGTGTGCGGAGTCAGGGCCAGCAGCACGTACGTGGACGCTGCGACCAGCGCCACACTCACAAGGCTGATCGAGACGGCTTGACGCTGCGCCGCCTCCGGCAGGCGGCGATGGCCGATGTTGACCTCGCGCTCGCCGCGCAGCTCGGCCCAGATGACGAAGGCGAGCATGCCGAACGTGGTGACCTTGATGCCGCCCGCCGTGCCCGCGCTGCCACCGCCGATGAACATCAGCAGGTCGGTGGCCAGCCAACTGGTGGGATACATCTCGGCGACGTCGATGCTGTTGAAGCCCGCGGTGCGTGGCATGACGGCGGTGAAGAAGGCGGCCAGCAGCTTGCCGGGGTCGTCGAGTGCGCCCAGCGTCTCCGGATTTCGCCATTCGGTGCCCAGGAACACCAGCATGCCGGCGACCAGCAGGACCGCAGTGACGCCGACGGTGACCCTGGTCAGGACCGACCAGTGGCGGGGTCGGCGCCAGGTGCGCAGTAACTCGAACACGACCGGGAAGCCGAGCCCGCCGACGATCACGGCGATCGCGATGGTCAAGCAGATCCAGGGGTCGGCGACGAAGCGCATCAGGCTGTCGGGCCACAAGGCGAACCCGGCGTTGTTGAAGGCCGAGATTGCGTGAAAGATGCCCAGGTAGACGGCTCGGCCAAACGGCTCGCCATAGCCGAGGAGGAACCGGCCAGTGAGGATCACCGCAGCGATGGCCTCGCAGACCAGGCTGAAGACGACCACGCGGCGGACCACGTGCCGCACGTCGGTCATGTTCAGCGTCTTGGTCTCGGCCTGTGCGAAGATCCTTACGCGCAGGCCGAGGCGGCCGGCCACCAGGACGGTGAACAGTGTCGCCAGGGTCATGATCCCCAGCCCGCCGACCTGGATCAGCCCGGCGATCACGATCTCGCCGAACACCGACCAGTGCGATGCGGTGTCCACGACCACCAACCCGGTGACGCATACCGCTGATGTCGAGGTGAACAGAGCGGCCAGCCAACCCGCCGACTCCCCCGACTCGGTGGCGATCGGCAGGGTGAGCAAGGCAGTGCCGATCAGAACTGCCGCCCCGAACCCGGTAACGATCACCTGGGCCGGGTGCTGAAACCGATCAAGGATCCCGTGACGCCGTCTCATGCCGCACGCTCACGTACGCGGAGCCGACCAAGGCACGCCGCCGCAGTGTGCCCGTGGACGGACAGGCCACAGCTCAGAAGGGTTGGCAAGGGCATTGCGACTCTGATCGGGAACATGCCGAGCACGCGGGCTCGATCGTGCACCCACCGGCTTCGAACGGGGCCTCCTGCGGCCGACCGTTTCGCCAGCACCATAAAGGTCACCCTTCATCAAGACCCTTGAAGACGCATCGCACGCTACCCAGGCTGTAAGGGCGGCGGACGAGGTGAGGGCGTCAAGAAAACGTATGAATCGGAGACTGGCCAGTACCGGTGGAGAGTCTTCCAAGGTCGCTCACGACTGTTTCTCCAGCCGCATCGCCGGTCCCGATCTTGACTGCGTCCAGACGGTTCGCAGGCGAGCGATGGCGCGATGTCGACGAGCCGGGGCGTAGAAATGGCGTCAATACTGGGGTTGCAGCCGTATGGAATCCGTCAAGAGCGGCAAAACCCCTCAAATGTCAGTGTTGGCTTGGGTGCAGTCGCGAGAGGCCAGGGGGAGACTCCATGATTATCCGGATGAGGCCCGAGCGGTGACGGCATGACCAAGATCCTCGTCGTCGACGACGATGCCCAGATTCTGCGCACGCTCCGCATCAACCTGACCGCCCGCCACTACGAGGTCGCGGTCGCCGCCGACGGCGGCCAGGCGCTGCGCCAGGCCGCCGACTGGCATCCCGACCTGATCGTCCTCGACCTCGGTCTGCCCGACATCGACGGCGTGGAGGTCATTCACGGCCTCCGCTGCTGGACCGAGATCCCCATCGTCGTCCTGTCCGGCCGGGCGGGAAACCAGGACAAGATCGACGCCCTGGACGCGGGTGCCGACGACTACGTCACCAAGCCGTTCAGCATCGGTGAGCTGCTGGCCCGCATCCGGGCCGTCTCCCGGCGCGCTGCGGCCCACGATGCCGACCTCGCTCAGATCCAGGTCGGAGACCACACGGTCGACCTGGCCGGCAAGAGCATTTCCCACGGCATCCGGCTTACGCCCACGGAATGGCACATCCTGGAGATCCTCCTGCGCAACCCAGGCAAGCTCATCCCGCAGCGCTACCTGCTCAACGAGGTATGGGGCAGCAACTACGCCACGGAAACCCACTACCTGCGCCAGTACATGGCCCAGCTCCGCAAGAAACTCGAACGCGACCCCTCCCGCCCGGCCCATCTGATCACCGAACCGGGCATGGGCTACCGCTACATCCCCTAGCCGCGCCGGGGCGGCCGGTCACCGTCGCCGGTTCGGCCTGGAGCCGCCCGTCCCGCCTGGGCTGGGCTGGGCTCGCTCAGCGCACCGCAACGGGCCCTGGCCGGCTTCCTGCGCCTGGACGACGACCTCCTCGCGGCAGCCCCCGAAGCCAGCCCGCCGGTGCAATCCGTACAGCACGACCGAAAGGCCCTGGCCGCCTGGGTCGGCGCTCTGCCCGCCAAGCGCAAGGACGCGCTGCTGCTGCGGTAGTCGAGGAAGACGGCGCGAAGGTTCGGTGGGAGCTGCTGCGCGAGTTCGGCGGCGGAAGCCCTCATCAAGCGACACAACGACGCGGGCCTCATGGCCGAGTGACCGGCGAGGCGACCGGCCGGTAGGCGGACGGGCTGGTGCCGCGGTGACCCTTCCACCAGCCCGTCGAACGGCACGGCCCTTGCGCTGACCGCGGTTGCACACCCGGGACACTAGCCGCTCTGGGTGATGTACGCCGCCGCGGCGATCTCCCCCAACGCCTGCCCGGTCATCTTGGACATCTCCCTGGCCGCATCGGCCGACGCGGTCTGGATGCCCACGAAGGCCGCGAAGGTCAGCCGCCGGCCACCGGGGAGCTCGACGTACCCGGCCAGGGCCTGGCGGTTCATCCACGTGCCGTCTTCGTTTCCCAGGCTCGTGCCGGTCTTGGCGTAGACGTGGCCCGCCGCCGGCGAGTCGGGCTGGATGTTCTTGAGGGTCCCGTCCCGGCCGAGGATCGGGAGCGCGTCGCGGTAGAGATGGAAGTGCGGTTGCCGCGCCATGTAGGCCAGGAATTCCACGAAATACTGCGGCGTGTAGCGGTTCTGCGCCGACCCCGGGGGTGCCGGGTCGAACCCGGCCTTCTCGAACAGCTCACGCCGTACCCGCTGCCCCGCCGCCTTCGGATCGTCCGGGTCCCGCCCGGCGATGGCCCCGATCAGGTACGGGAACACCTCCGTATGCAAGTTGCTGCTGACCTTGAGCATGGGCTTGAGCTGGTCGTGCAGGGCCGGAGAGAGATGCTCGGCGACCAGGCGCCGGGCACCGGACCCGGTCGTGGCTCCCCGCCGCGCGCCGACGTGCACGCCCTTGTCCCGCAACAACCGCGCGAAGATCGTCTGGGCGAAGGCCGCCGGTTCCGGGACGAAGTACGCGCGGAACAGGCCGGGGCTGTCGTCGGGGATGTCGCCGGTCAGGCTCACCGTACGGGTGCCGTCGGGGTGTCGTACGTCGTCGGCGAAGGCGAGCGGGCGCGCGGAGGCCGCCTCGGCGGCGGCGATCGTGCGTACCTCGTTCACTATGCGGACGTAGGAGGAGCGCGGGGAGATGTCCAGGACGGCGGGCATCCCCGGGCGGCTGCCGGGTCCGACGGAGACGTCCACGAGATTGTCGTTGAGCATGACCGGGGAAATGGTGGCCGTCACGCCGTTGGCCAGGTTCTCGGTGCCTTCGCGGTAGAGGGTGCCGTCCACCAGCACCCGCCCCTCGACCCGCCTGATCCGGGTCGCCACCTTGGCCGCGAGCCGGCGGAGCTCCCGCACCGGGTCACCGCTGACAGGCCCCGCCCCAGGAGTGGTGTGGTAGGTGTGGTCCGGGTCGGGCAGGGCCAGGCTCCCGTCGGGGCGCAGCCGTCCCGCCAGCAGCAGGTCGCCCCCCGCCACCAGCACGAGGTCACCGTGCAGCACACCGCCGCGCACGGGTCCGGTCCGGTGGACGCGGGTGGGCAGGCGCCGGTCGTACCCCAGTGTCAGGAACGCCGTGCCGCCGACGAAGACTTTCGATGAGGACCCGGCGACGAACGGCTCGCCGGTGTTGAGCGCGTAGATCGACTCTCCGGTGTCCGGCGCGTAGAACTGCGCCCCCCAACGGGCGCCGCCGAAAGCGGGCCGCGCCATGATCTCCTCGATCCTGCGCGCCAGGTCGGTATCGGGAGCGGCCTGGACGGGCCGCGGGGCGGCGGTGAGGGTGCCGGCCAGCGGAACGGTGCCCAGTAAGCCGAGGACGGACCGCCGCGACGGTTGCCAGGTGTCCAGCTGTGTCGGGTTCGTGGCCACCGGTTTCTCCTTGTTCGTTGGGAACCCCGATCCGAAGGACCCGCTCGGGCTCTTCGGCGAGGCGCACTTCGCCGACGCATTGAAACGTGGCGGCTTGTTTCCCGGCCGTTTCCTGCCGGCACCGGGGGCGGAAACGAGGAGGAAACAGCGGAACGGCCATAACAGGACGGCGAACGTCCGCGCCAGAGGAAGGGCCTGTGCAGTGAACCGAAGAACGGCGATCGGGCTGGCGTGCTCGGTCCTGGCCCTGGGCCTGGCCGCTCCGGCGACCGCCGCCGCCCGGCCGCGGACCGGCGACGTGCAGCAGGCGATGGACGCCTTGGCGAAGACGCCGGGGGTGGTGGGAGCCATCGGGGAGGCGTACTACGACGGCAGGCGCATCGATGGCGGCACGGCCGGCTCGCGCCTGATCGACGGCAAGGGCGGCAGGATCCCCACCGGCGCCCGCTACCGCGCCTGGTCCCTGACCAAACAGTTCACCGCCACCGTGCTGCTGCAACTCGTCAAGGAGGGCGAGCTGGGCGTGGACGACAAGCTGAGCGCGGTCCTGCCGGTGACGGCCGAACAGGACCTGGTCGAGCGGGCCGGCGAGATCACCGTACGGCACCTCCTCCAGCACACCTCCGGCATCCCCGACTACACCGGGCACCCGGACCTGAGGCCCTTCGACGACCTCACCACCCGTCACTCGCCGCTCGACCTGGTGAAGATGTCCCGCGGACAGCCCAGGCAGCAGGAGCCGGGTGAGCGGTTCAGCTACTCCAACACCAACTACATCCTGCTCGGGGCCATCATCGAGAGGCTGAGCGGCCATACGCTGGCCGTGGAGTTCCAGCGGCGGCTGCTCAAGCCGCTCGGGATGAACCGCTCCTACCTGCCCGTCGGGCCAGGGCAGGGCATCAAGGGGCCCCACGGGCACGGCTACTACCCCGGGCCGGACGGCACGCCGCGCGACGTGGACCGGATGAACACCACCAGCCTGTGGGCGGCCAGCGGCCTGATCTCGACCTCGCGCGACCTGACCACGTTCTACCGTGCGCTCGCCGAGGGGCGGCTGCTGCCTGCCGCGCTCCGGGAGGTGATGAGGTACCCGGTGGAGGAGCAACCCGTGTGCGGCGGCTCGATCGGCCTGTACCGGGGTTCCGGGCCCGGCGGGCTGGCCATGACCTTCACCTCCGCCGACGGCCGCCTGCAGTTCGCGGTGTCGGCGACGACCAGCATCGCGGGCCAGGGCCAGGTGCGCCCGGCTTTGCAGAAGGCCGCCGAAGCGGTGCTCTGTCCTGGCAAGTGAGGGAAGCAGGGAGCAACCCATGCGTACACGTTTGAGCGGGAGCACGTTGTGGTCCCGGCGCCGTGGGACACCGCAGACTGGAACGCCGACCCCGGCTGGGACTTCAACTCGGCCGCCGACGACACTCCCGAGGACCTCTACGCGCTCTGGGACGCCACCGTCGAACGGTCCCGGGCGAGGCTCGACGCGGCCCTGGCCACCGGCGGACTCGACCAGCTCGTCCACCTCTCCCACGCCGACGGGCGCCATGTGAGCCTGCGCCGGCTGCTCTGCGACCTGATCGAGGAGTACGGGCGGCACACCGGGCATGCCGACCTGCTCCGCGAGGCCGTGGACGGGCTGGTCGGTGAGGACCCTCCGGCTGAATGGCACGCGAAGTGCAACCGGCCACACCTCCGCAATTAGCCGCTGTACCGACCACAGCTGCAGACCAGCTGCCCTGTCCCGGATTCCGGAACAGGACGGCTCGGCGATGTCCCCAGGTCGCTCAGCGTTTCCCCGGCGCGTACCAGATTCTGCTGTGCAGGTCGCTGCCCCTGATCACTTGTACGCGCCACGGCTCCAGCCGCAGTACGTGCAGCTTGGGGTCGCCCGGGTCGGTCCAGAAGTTGCCCAGGTTGTAGCCGGCCCCCTGCGGGCTCGTACGCCGATAGAGGTCCCACACGTGGTACTTGGTCTCCAGGTCGTCGGCCCAGGTGGCGACGGTGTCGACGCTCACCGCGTTCTGCCGGGGCGTCCAGTAGGAGAACGTGCTGTGCGGGTTGCCCGCCAGGTGGGCGGCCTTGACCGGTGTCCTGTAGGTGGCGAGCCAGCCTAGCGGCCGGCCGTCGACGTTCTCCCAGACGGGGATCAGTACTCGCGCGCGGGGTCGTCCCTTCTGGTCGACCGTGGTCATGGTCGCGTACACGATGTCGCCGATGTAGGCGTCGAACTGATCCTTGATGTCGGCGAACGACGTCACGTGTTCGGTCAATATCGTCTCCCTGCTGCTAAACGGTGGCGGGGGTGGACTCTTGGGCCGGTTCGGGGGAGCCAACGGGGGTCCGCAGGCCGAAGGCCATGACTGCCGCGCCGAGCAGCGCCGCCACCAGCGGGACCACCAGTGCGGTCCGCAGCGCGTCCAGACCGGTTCCGGCGGAAACGCTGACCGCGGTGACGGCCGACAGCCCGAGCGCCATGCCGAACTGCATGGCCGTGTAGAGCAGACCGCCCGCCAGACCGTGCTCCTCCTCCTCGACGCCCTCGGTCGCGGCCATGGTCAGCGGGCCGTACGCCAGCGCGAAAGCCAGACCGAGCAGGAGCAACGCCGGGAGCATGGCGGTGTAGGCCCAGTCCATGCCGACGGGCAGAAACAGCGCGTACGCGACCGCCGCGAGCACGATGCCGCCGAACAGGACTCGCGCGTTTCCGAAGCGGTTGACCAGGCGTGGCGTCAGCGTGGGCGCGAGCACCGTGTCGATCCCGATCACCAGCATGGCCAGGCCGGTCTGCATCGTGCTCCAGCCGCGCACCTCCTGGAAGTACAGGGTGGCCAGGAACTGGAAGCCGGCGAACGCCACCAGGAACAGCAGCGCCGCCACGTTGACGCGCACGAGCGACGCCTTGCGCAGGATACCCAGCCGCACCAGCGGTGACGACGATCGCCGTTCGATCGCGACGAACAGCCCGAGCAGCGCCAGCCCGGCGACGAACGTCGCAACAGTCAGGAGAGGCCCGTCACTGGGGTGCTCCAGCCGGACCACGCCGTACACCAGGAGCAACATGGCACCGGTGATGGACAGCGACCCCGCCAGGTCGAAGCTGCCCCGAGCCCGCTTGCCGCCGGTGTCGCGCAGCAGGGCCAGCGCCGCCACCAGGATCAGCGCGGACAGGATGACCGGCGCGAAGAACACCCACCGCCAGCCGAACGAGGTGAGCACGCCGCCGGCGACCAGCCCGAGCGAGAACCCGCCCGCCGCCGTCCCCGCGTACACGCCCAGCGCCTTGGTGCGTAGGCGGCCCTCGGGAAAGTTGGAGGTGATCAGCGCCAGCCCGGCCGGCGCCATGAACGCGGCTGCCACCCCCGTGACGAACCGCGCGGCCAGCAACATCCAGCCTTCGGTGGCGAACCCGCCGAGCCCGGAGAAGAGCAGGAAGACACTCAGCCACACCACGAACATCCGCCGGTGTCCCAGCAGGTCGGCGGCGCGGCCGCCCAGCAACATGAACCCGCCGTAGCCGAGCACGTAGGCGCTGACCACGCCGCTGAGCATCCCGGTGGACAACCCCAGGTCGGCGCGGATCGACGGCAGCGCCACGTTCAGCATCGCCACGTCGATCCCCTCCAGGAAGATCGCGGCGCACAACACCAGCAACACGCCCCACGCACGCGCTGTCATGCGTGCGGGCCCGCTGACGGAATCCGACATCGGAGTCCAACCTCTCTGCATCGGAGAACCGATCCGCAGACGGTTCCCCAATGGCCTCTTGGTTCCTTCTTGTAAGTGACAGCATCGTCAGGCACTATCGATGAGCATGGAAGACGGCACTTTCAAGTCCCTCGGTTACTGCGGTGATACCGGCATCGACGAGGACGTTCTCCAGTGGGACCAGCGCGCGGAGTGTGAGGTGCGGCATATTCTCGACCGCATCGCCGACAAGTGGTCGCTTCTGATCATCGCGCTGCTCGACAAGCGGAGCCTGCGCTTCAGCGAGCTGAGCCGCGCGATCGATGGGGTCAGCCAGCGCATGCTGACCCGTACGCTGCGGCATCTGGAACGCGACGGGCTGGTGAGCCGGACCGTGCATCCCACCGTCCCGCCACGTGTGGACTACGAGCTGACCCCGATGGGCGCGACCCTGCACAGCACCATCAACGCCCTCGTCATCTGGACCGAGGAGCACCAGAACGCCATCGCAGCCGCTCGCGCCGCCTACGACAGGAAAGTCGTGGCCGAACGGGAGACCGCGGAACGCCTGGAGGCCGAACGCCAGGCCATCGCCCACGTGGCCCTATCAGGCAGGGGCTGACCGCCACCGCTCCCCGAGCGGCGGCAGACGATCAGGATGACGACGGCCACCAGGCCGATCACGCCCGCACAACCCGCGTCTCCGGAAGGTGGTCGCGGGTCCGGCTGATCCGGCCGCCGGCTGGGCGGCCGGGCCGGCCGGTCGCCAGGGTTCAGGCCGTGGCGACCGGCACCGCCGTCCTTCCGGTCCCGCTTGGTGCCGTCCCAGTGGTAGCGGTTTCCTCTCCCGCCCCGGTACAAGCCGGGTTCTTGTCCCAATGGTCAGCCGATCCAGACCGAGGCGTGCACGCCGTCCTCGACGTTCACCTGCACCGGGCGCAGGCCGCGCGCCACCAGGCTGTCGAACCTGCGCTGGTAGGCGGAGCCGGAGGTGTCGATGGAGTGGTACCAGGGCCGGACACCGTCCTTGCGGTAGATCGCGGCGAACCGCGCCCCTCCCGGGCCCACCGCCACCGCCGTCGGGCGAAACCCCTCGGCGGTGCGCTCGTCGAAGAACTTCTTGTGCCCGGCGGACGACTTTCCGTACGAGTAGTACCATCCGCCTCCCTGGCTCTGCCGCCAGACCGCGACGTACCGAGGATCCGACGGCGTACCGTACACATCAATCGAGACCGGTACGTACCCGTCCGCGTGGGCCTTCTGGTTGTGGGCGGCGAACTGTGCCCCGGTGAGCCCCATGCGGGAGAAGAACCGTTCGGAGCGCTTCTCCCACAGTTGTAGGGCGACGCTGAAGATGGGCATGTAGGCGGCGTTCGTGGTGTCTATGTGGACGACATGAACGACCCCGCCAGGCGATGGCCTGACGGGGTCTGGTGCTCATGGTGTCGTGGTGGTGCTCAGTC